>CASEEY010000017.1 GCA_949287055.1 uncultured Collinsella sp. | reverse complement strand
CGAGCATCTGCCCGACGTGGGCGTGCGCGCACCGGAGGGCACCTACATCCTGTGGCTCGACTTCACCGAGCGCTGCCGTGCTTTGGGCATCGACGGCGCCGAGCTGCACCGTCGCATCTACGAGGATGCTCGCGTGCTGCTGCAGGACGGTGCGAACTTCGACCCGCAGGGTGGTGAGTTCTTCCAGCGCATGGTGGTTCCGAGCCCGCGCCGCGTGCTGCTCGACGCCTGCGAGCGCATCGCCCGCGTCCTTTCGTAGCGGCAAAGGGGCTGGGGGTTGGTCGGGGACGTGTTCCCTCCAACCCATTTAGCCCGTCCTCTCCGCTAAGAAACACTACCCCCGTTTAGGGGACGGTTTTGCCGGCGTCCTCCGAGTAGCCCGCAAAATGACAACGCCGCTACCTGCGGTTTCTGTGGGTCCGACGGCTGATGTACTCGGACACCCCTCGCAAAACCGTCCCCTAAACGGGGGTAGTGGTATTTCGGGCCGAAAATGCAGCGCCAAATGGGTTGGAAGGAACACGTCCCCAACCAACCCATGTGCAGATGCGTGGGAGAATGGCCGCTACTTCCATTTTCCGGTCCGAGTCGGGTATCATGTCGCTTACAGCGCTTGCGCGTTCGATGGGTTCGGGTGACGATATGTTCCGAACCTGGTCAGGTCCGGGAGGAAGCAGCCATAAGGAGCCTCTGCCGGGCACCCGTTCCCATCGAGTGCACAGGCGCTTTTTGCTGCGCCGACATCACGCGGCAAAACGTCGGGCGCAATCTCGCCCCCTCACCTCTACCACCTTCAACACTGGGTGAAATAACCTTCGCATTACCTGCGCGTGAGCTCGATATCGTATGATTGAACCTCGGATTGTCTCCGCTGCAAGGTAAGGGTTTCCCGCATGCTAGAGCTGCTCAGGCGTTTCTCCGGCGGATTCCGCCGCTACTTTATCATCGGTCCGGCGTGCAAGCTGCTCGAGGTCTTCTTCGACCTGCTGACGCCGCTGGTCATCGCCCGCATGATCGACGAGGGCGTCGGCACGCACGACGCCGGTCTTGTGCTGCGCTACGGCGCCCTGCTCATCGGCATGGCGGTCGTCGGCATGTGCTTCACCCTGGTCTGTCAGAAGATGGCGGCGCTCGCCTCGCAGGGCATGGGCACCCAGATCCGCTCGGCGCTCTTCCGCCGTATCAACGAGTTCTCCTATGCCGAGCTCGACCGCTTCGGCACGCCGTCGCTCATCACGCGCATCACCAACGATATCAACCAGGTGCAGCTCGCCGTGGCGCTCGGCGTGCGTCAGCTCATCCGCTGGCCTTTCCTGGCGGTGGGCTCCATGTGCGCCGCCCTGCTCATCGACCTGAAGCTCGGGTTCGTGTTCCTCATCTCCACGCCGCTGATCGGCCTGGTGTTCTGGCTGGTCATGGCGAGGTGCGTGCCGTACTTCAAGCAGATGCAGGCAAAACTCGACCGCATCGGCCTCATCACGCGCGAGGGCCTGTCGGGCGTGCGCGTCGTGCGCGCCTTTGTGCGCGAGGACCACGAGCGCGAGCGCTTCCGCACGGCCGCGTACGAGCAGTCGGTCGTGGCCATCGCGGTCGGCAAGCTTTCGAGCGTGCTGAACCCCGTCACCTTCCTGGTCATGAACCTCGGCGTGTGCGCCATCCTGTGGATGGGCGGCATCCAGGTCGACACGGGCGTGCTCTCGCAGGGCCAGGTCATGGCGTTCGTGAACTACATGACCCAGACCCTGCTCTCCATCGTCTACGTGGCGAACCTCGTGGTGGTGTTCACCAAGGCGAGCGCCTCCGCCTCGCGCGTCAACGAGGTGCTGGACTGCGAGCCGAGCATCACCGACGACGGCAACGAGCCGGTCGCTTTGCCGAGTGCCTCGGATGTGACGCGCGGCGCCGCTCCGGCCGCGCTGCGCATGGACGGCGCCTGCTTCGCCTTCGGCGATGCCGAGGTCAACACCCTCGATCGCGTGAGCCTCACGCTCGAGCTGGGGCAGACGCTCGGCGTCATCGGCGGCACGGGCTCGGGCAAGTCGACGCTCGTCTCGCTCATCCCGCGCCTGTACGACGTGCGCTCCGGTTCGGTCGAGGTCATGGGCACCGATGTGCGCCGCTGGCCGCTCGACCAGCTCCGTCACGTGGTGGGCATCATGCCGCAGCGGGCATCGCTGCTCTCGGGTACCATCCGCTCCAACTTGACGTGGCGCGATGCCGAGGCGACCGACGATGAGCTGTGGGCCGCGCTTGCGATCGCGCAGGCCGAGGACTTCGTGCGCAAGCTGCCGCAGGGGCTGGACGCGCCGGTCGAGGCGGGCGGCAAGAACTTCTCGGGCGGCCAGCGCCAGCGCCTCACCATCGCGCGCGCACTGGTGGGCAACCCGCTGCTGCTGATCCTGGACGACTCCGCCTCCGCGCTCGACTTCAAGACCGACGCGGCGCTGCGCCATGCGATCCACCAGCGCTCCGTCGAGGGCGCTGCGGGCGGCGCGCTGCCGCTCACCACGGTCATCGTGAGCCAGCGCGTCTCGTCGGTGCGCGACGCGGACCTCATCTGCGTCATGTCGCACGGCAGCGTGGCGGGGCTCGGCACGCATGACGAGCTGCTTGCCAGCTGCCCGCTGTACGAGGAGATCTGCCTGTCCCAGCTCAAACGCGAGGAGCTCGAGGGGGCTGGTGCTGCCACACCCGGCCAGGCCGCGGATAAGGAGGTTGCCGAATGAACCCGTATGCATCCGCCGGTTCCGTCTCGACGGTTACGGCCAGCGTTTCCGGCAACGACAACCTGAACGGCGACGGCAAGGGCGCGCCGCGCGGCGACATCGGCGGCCGTCGCCTCTCGACCGCCGAGGTCACTCGCCGTCTGCTGACCTACGTCCGCCCGCACGCGGCGTCGTTCTCCATCTCGTTTATCTCAGCTGCGATCTCGGTCGTGCTGCAGCTGTATACGCCGATCCTCATCGGCCGCGGCATCGACCTCATCATCGACACCGGCCGCGTGGACTTCGATGCGCTCATGCCGCTCGTGCAGACGCTGGCACTCGTCGTCGTGGGTGCGGCTGCCTTCCAGTGGCTGCAGGGGTATTGCGTGAACCGCCTGTGTTACGAGACGGTGCGCGACATGCGCATCGAGGCGAGTGAGAAGCTCGGCCGCATGCCGCTGTCGTTTATCGATGCGCACCCGCACGGCGACCTGATCTCGCGCGTGGTGAACGACGTCGACCAGGTGGGCGATGGCCTGCTCCAGGGCTTCACCCAGCTGTTCACCGGCGTCGTGACCATCGTGGGCACGCTCGTGTTCATGCTGACCATCTCGGTGCCCATGGCCATCGTCGTGGTGCTCGTGACGCCGCTGTCCGTGTTGGCCGCGTCGCTCATCGCCAAGTTCTCCAACCGCAGCTTCAACGACCAGCAGCGCATTCAGGGCCAGCTGGGCGGCTACATCGAGGAGTACGTGGGCAATCAGAAGCTCGTGGAGGCCTTCGCGCACGGGCTTGAGGCGCGCGAGGGGTTTGACGGCATCAACGACGAGCTGTATACCGCAGGCGAGCGCGCGCAGTTCTTGAGCTCGCTTTCCAACCCCGGTACGCGCTTCATCAACAACATCATCTACGCGGTCGTAGCCATCATCGGCTGCGTCGGCGTGATCACGGGCGTGCCCGCCGCGCTGACGGTGGGCGAGGTCCAGACGTTTTTGAGCTACGCCAACCAGTACACGAAGCCCTTCAACGAGATCACGAGCGTCATCACGCAGATCCAGACGGCATACGCCTCGGCGCGCCGTCTGTTTGCCCTGCTCGACGCGACCGAGGAGGTGCCCGATGCGGCGGATGCGGTGGAGCTCGCGGATGCTCACGGCGACGTGTCGCTGTCGCACGTGGACTTCTCCTACGTGAAGGATCGCAAGCTGCTGCAGGATATCTGCATCGATGCCGCCGCCGGCAAGCGCTTTGCGCTCGTGGGTCCCACGGGCTGCGGAAAGACGACCCTCATCAACCTGCTGCTGCGCTTCTACGATGTGGATGCGGGCACGATCACGCTCGACGGCGTCGACACCGCCAGCATCACGCGTGCCAGCCTGCGCCGGAGCTTCGGCATGGTGCTGCAGGACACATGGCTGTTCGAGGGCACGGTGCACGACAATATCGCCTACGGCAAGCCCGACGCCACGCGCGAGGAGGTTGTCGAGGCGGCGCGCCGGGCGCATGCCGACAAGTTCATCGCGGCGTTGCCCGACGGCTACGACACCGTGATCGGCGAGGACGGCGGTTCGTTCTCCGCCGGTCAGAAGCAGCTTCTGTGCATCGCCCGCGTCATGCTTACCGACCCGGCGATCCTGCTGCTGGACGAGGCGACGTCGAGTATCGATACCCGTACCGAGCTGCAGGTTCAGGCGGCATTCGATGAGCTCATGGCCGGGCGCACGAGCTTTGTGGTGGCCCATCGCCTGAGCACGATTCGCAACTCGGATTGCATCCTGTACATGCGCGACGGCGTGATCGAAGAGCGCGGCACGCACGACGAGCTGCTCGCGCTGGGCGGTGCCTACGCGGAACTCTACAACTCGCAGTTCGCCGAGGCCTAGGTCGTCAGGCGGGAAAATGGGGACAGGCACTTATTTCCCACGCGGTCTCGCCGCGTGGGAAATAAGTGCCTGTCCCCATTTTCCCGTTTTCCCGCCGGTCTACAGGACCTCGACGCCGTTGTTGGCGCAGGCCTGGAGAAAGTCGGCGGGCAGGTTGCCGTCGCTTACGACGATGTCGACGCGGTCGAGCCCGCAGACCGAAAACGTGCTGCGCACGCCCACCTTGCTGGAATCCATCAGCGCGATGACCTCGTCAGCGTGCTCGATGCAGGCGCGCTTCAGGCCCGCCTCCTCGCTTGCGCCGCAGGCAAAGCCGGTTTTGGGCGAGTAGCCCGTGACGCCCATGAAGTACTGGTCGAAGGCAAGGTCCTGGATGGCGTCGACGCTTTGGCTGCCGTTGACGCTCATGCTGTAGCGGTTGAGCTTTCCCCCGACTAGGTAGGTCGACGGGCGCTCGAGGCGCGCAAGCTCGGCGGCGCAGGTAAGGCCCGAGGTGAAGATAAGCAGGTTCTCGTCGGGGAGCGCGGCGGCAAACGACGTCGTCGTGCTGCCGGAATCCAGGAAGACCGTCGTATTGGGGCGAATGAGCGACAGGGCCTTGCGGGCGATGAGGCCCTTGGCGTCGGTGTTCTTGGCGGTTCGCGTGCTGAGCAGGCCGTCGGTGCCGATGATCTGCTCGACGGAGCGTGCGCCGCCATGGATGCGGACGATGCGACCTTCGGCGTCGAGCGCCTTGAGGTCGGTGCGCAGCGTCATGTCGGAGACGTTGGGGAAGACTTCCTTGAGCTGTCGGAACGAAACGGTTCCCTGCGCATTGACCAAATCGACGATGGCGTTGCGACGTTCCTCCATGGAAAACCCCCTGTTGAAGCGGCTCGTATGCCGCATGATCTTCTCACAGCATCATAGCAGTTTTTCGAAACGACAGCGTGGTGTGCATCAAGGCTGGCGCTGCCGCAGAGCCTGCTGCGCGGTCGCTTTGCTGCAAATGGGTCGGTTGGGGACGTGTTCCGTTCAACCCATTTGCGGGCCTTCTTCGCCCGCGCCTCCTGGCCCCGTTTTTTGCAGAGGGGGCGGCGCGCCTTGCCCCAAATGGGTTGGACGGAACACGTCCCCAACCGACCCCAAATGGGTTGGACGGAACACGTCCCCAACCGACCCATTTGCGGTACCCCCGTTTAGGGGACGGTTTTGGAGGGACCCCTCGAGTAGACGGCGCCCTCGCCCCGTGAAACCCGCAGGTAGGCGGGGTGCGTGTTTTCGGTCTACTCGGGACCCCGACGCAAAACCGTCCCCTAAACGGGGGTAGCGCCCCGAGGTCCCTTGCGACGGGTTTGTACTCGGCGCCATCTTGTCGGACGTGGCGCTCGTTTTCGGCTGATCAAGGCCCTTCGTGACAGAGCGGCGGCGGGCGGTGGGGTTGCATGCCATCGCCCGCCGCCGCGGCTTAAGAAGGTCAACGGAAGAAGCGGAAGCTTACTCGGTTTCGGCCCAGTTTTCGAGCAGGTAGCGCTCGGCGGCGGGACACCACAGACCGCGGTTGGCCTCGACGATGTCGGCCAGGCCGGCGAAGCGCTCGTCCTCGGCGGCGCGATCGCGCAGCTCATCGAGGGCGGTCAGCGGCATGCTCACATGCGTGTAGATGAGCTTCTTGCCACCGGGGATCTTGGGCAGGTTGAGCGTCGTCTCGGCGGCGGCGTCCAGGCCACCCACGTGCGTCACCATGACGGAGGGGTCGACGCGGTCGGCTGCGGTGAGCTCGAGCGACTCAACCATATCGGCGGTGTTGCCGCCGGTGGTGCCCATGACGTGGTGGCTGCCGTAGTGCACCTCGTAGAAGTTGATCGGCGCGCTGAACTGCTTGTCGGTGGGGCCGGCAAAGAAGTTCAGGCAGCCGTCACGGCCCATGATGGCCGACGACAGCGTAACCACGGGGGCTACGGGCGCGTAGCACAAGACATCGTCGAAGCCCTCGCCGCCGGCGATAGCGCGCAGCTCGGCCACGGGGTCGGCCATCGTTCCGTTGTTGGCAAACACGAGCTCGATGCCCGTCTGCTCCTTGATCTCCGCGGGCGGGAACAGCTCGGCGGCACGGTCCAGACGGTCCTGATTGATATCGGCCACGCACACGAGCGACGGTTGACGATCGCAGTGCAGCGCGTAGGTGAGCGCGCCCAGGCCCATCGGGCCGGCGCCGGCCACAATGGCGAGCTTGCCGCCCTCGCGGATGCCCATCTCATGGGTGTAGACGCCCATCTGCGTGTGATACGCCGCATGGAACGCACCGATCGAGCAGCTCATGGGCTCGGCAAGCGATGCCTGGTAGTAGGCCTCGCCGGTGTACTCGAGCAAGCAGTCGCACTCCATGACCTCGGCGGGCAGGATGCAGTAGGTGGCGTCGCCGCCGCAGAACTCGTAGGAGTAGCCGGGGCTCCACATGGTGCCCTTGTAGTTCAAGGCGGGCTGGATCGTGAACTTCATGCCGGGCTTGAAGCGGTCGGCCCACTTGGCGCCCACCTCCACGATGTCGCCGGCGAACTCGTGGCCCATGATGGCGGGATGCTCGGCCACGTCCTCATGGACGCGCTTGTGGTCGACGCCCAGGGTGGCGCACTTGTAGGTGGACATGCAGATGCTGTCGGAGACGACGCGCACGAGCACCTCGTCGTCCTTGATCTGCGGAAGCTCGAACTCCTCGAGGCGCAGGTCGTTGGCTGCGTGAAGACGCACTGCCTTGGCTTTCATAATGACTCCTTTCTCTCGCGCCCGACGGGGCGCGCTCGTACCTGAGTGAACGGCTGTAGTGAGGCCGCCTGATTGCAAGCGAGGAGCACGCGATGGCACGCCGCGCAGCACAGGTCCGTGCGGCTTACAGCTCCTCGACTGCTACCTGCGGCAGCAGCGCGTCGATATCCTCGCGGCGTGCCGGCTCGGTGCCCGGGCGCATGACGGTGGCGGCGCCCGTCGCCATGGCGAGCCGCGCCGCGTCGATCGGCTCCATGCCGGCGTCGAGCGCGTAGGCCAGCGCCGCCACGACGGAGTCGCCCGCGCCGACGGTCGAGACGACCTCGACCTTCGGCTGGCGCAGGCGCCAGGCCCCCGCGGCGGTCACATACACCGCGCCCTCGCCGCCCATGGAGACCATGACCTGGGAAATCCCTTGGTCCTGCAGCTCGCGCGCCGCCTCGACGATCTTGTCGGTCGTGTCCAGTTCGCGCCCGAGCATGCGTCCGAGCTCGACCTCGTTGGGCTTGACGAGCTCGGGCTTGGCGGCCAGGCCCGCTTTGAGCACCTCGCCGTCGGCGTCGAGAAACACGCGCGCACCCGCCTTGCGGCATGCCCGCGCCCACGTGGCGTAGGTGTTGGTGGGGGCACCCGCCGGCAGGCTGCCCGAGAGCACGACGATGTCGTCGGGGGAGACCTGCAGCGCCAGGATGGCGAGCGTGTCGTCGAGCAGCGACTGGGTGACCGAGGCGCCGGGCTCGTTGACGTCGGTATAGGTGCCGAGTGCGAGGTCGACGATCTTCGTGTTGGTGCGAGTGGACCCTGATCCCTCAAACACCTGCTTGGAGATGCCGAGCTTATCGAGGGAGCTGGCGATCAGCGCTCCGGTGGCGCCGCCGACGATGGCAAACGCCGTGCTCGTGCCCCCGAGCGCGCGGATGGTCTTGGAGACGTTGATGCCCTTGCCGCCGGGGTCCTGGCGGACCTTCGTGGCGCGGTTCACCGCGTCGATGGTGAAGCGGTCGACGTAGACCGTTTTGTCGATGGCCGGGTTGAGCGTGACGGTGTAGATCATGGCGGGTCCCTTTCTGTCGGGATCGCGTTCGCAGGCGGTCGTTTGCGGCTTTGCCCGCCGTCCGTCCGCTGTTTGCGAAACGCACTCCGAAAGCGTCGATGGCTTTCGTAACAAAACTAAGCACATAGTAAATCGCAAAGAATCATTGTCAATACAACAGCCGAAAACTTTGAAAACAACGGCAAAATCAACCACCCACCGAGCAAAGCATACCGCTCACAGCAGAAATGCCACGATAATCACGACACTGTTGAAACAACAATCTACTATGCCAGCTATCGAACCGATAGCAACTATCGAAAGGGAGGACACGATGGCGATTAAAGACAAGGTGTCGTCATTCGGAAAGTTCCTGAGCGGTATGGTGATGCCGAACATCGGCGCCTTTATCGCATGGGGTTTCCTGACGGCGCTGTTCATCGAGACGGGGTGGCTGCCCAACGAGCAGTTCGCCAGCATCACGGGTCCGATGCTGAGCTATCTCATCCCGGTGCTCATCGCGGCCCAGGGCGGATTCCTCACGGGCGGGGACCGCGGGCGCATCGTCGGCGCCATCGCGGTCATCGGGTGCATCGCGGGCGCGCCGGATACGACGATGCTCATGGGCGCCATGGTGATGGGTCCGTTCGCGGGCTGGGTCATCAAGATGTTCGACAAGCTGATGGAGGGCAGGACGCCCGCGGGCTTCGAGATGCTGATCGATAACTTCTCGGTCGGTATCATCGGCATGCTGCTCGCCATGCTGGGTTACCTGGCGATCGGTCCGATCATGACGACCATCCTCGCCGTGCTCATGGGCGGCGTCCAGATCCTCATCCAGTACGGCCTCATGCCGCTGCTCGCCATCTTCATCGAGCCCGCCAAGGTGCTGTTCCTCAACAACGCGATCAACCACGGCATCTTTACGCCGATCGGCATCGCGCAGGCCGAGGAGACGGGCCGCTCCATCATGTACATGCTCGAGGCCAACCCCGGCCCGGGTGTGGGCGTGCTGCTCGCGTACTGCTTCTTCTGCAAGGACGCCAAGACCCGTCAGTCCGCTCCCGGCGCGATCATCATCCACTTCTTCGGCGGCATCCACGAGATCTATTTCCCGTATGTCCTCATGAACCCCAAGGTCATCATCGCCCCCATCGTGGGCAACATGTGCGCCATCGCGTGGTTCAGCTTCACGGGCACCGGTCTGACCTCGGCCGCCTCGCCCGGTTCGATCATAGCCTTCCTGTCGATGACGCCGCCTGAGTTCATGGTGACCAACATCATCGGCGTGGCTATCGCCGCAGGCGTCTCGTTTGCCATCGCCGTGCCGCTCGTGCGCTCCATGGCGGCAGCGGACCTGGATGCGGCGAGTGAGCAGATGCGCGAGATGAAGGGCGCGACCGAGGCCGCGGTCATCTCCGACACGCAGGGCGGCAAGATCGTCTTCGCCTGCGACGCCGGCATGGGCTCTTCGGCCATGGGCGCCACGCGCTTCCGCAACCGCATCAAGGCCGAGCGTCCCGACCTCACCGTGGAGCACTCGAGCGTGGACGCCGTGCCCGCCGACGCCGCCATCGTGGTCTGCCAGCGCGTGCTATCCGAGCGCGCCCGCAAGAGCGCCCCGACCGCGCAGATCGTGACCATCGATAACTTCCTGGACGATCCCGCCCTCGACGCGCTCTACAAGGCGCTGACCGAGCTTGCCCGCGCGCATGAGCTGAAGGGCGGCGACGTCGCGGCGCCGGCGCTCAAGGAGGAGCCTGCGCCCGAGCCCGCATCCGAGGACGCCCCGGCCTCCATGCTGAGCGTGACCGTCGACGACATCCAGGTGGGCTGCGCGAGCCTGCCGCGCGAGGACGCCATCCGCGCTTCCGGCGAGCTGCTCGTCAAGAAGGGCTGCGTGGACGAGGCCTACATCGACGCCATGGTGGAACGCGACCGCCTGACGAGCGTCTACATGGGCATGGGCGTCGCCATCCCGCACGGGACCAACGAGGCCAAGGACGCGGTGAAGCAGACGGGCGTGGTGCTCCAGCAGTATCCCGACGGCATCGATTTCGACGGCGAGAAGGCATATCTGCTCTTCGGCATCGCCGGCAAGGGCAACGAGCACCTGGAGGTCCTGGCTGCCGTGTGCAAGGCCATCGAGGACGAGGCCGTGCTCGAGAAGATGAAGACCACCGATGACGTGGCGTGGATCGCCGAGGTGCTGAACGGGTAACGGCAGGGTCCCGTTACGGCGAGGGGCAGGTGCGTTTTGTCGACACGATGTCGGCGGGGCGCGCCTGCTCCTTTGTTGTCTGCAAAGTGGGTACAACAGGGGTGCTTTGATGTCGAAGAAGATGGGAGCACACCATGAACGATACCGCTCGCAACGCTATCGCCATCGCCTATAACAGCAACAGCGGCAACACGCGCACGGTCGCGGAGGCCCTCGAGCGCGCGCTCGCCGCCGACGGGGCGCAGGTGACATCGATTCAGGTCACGCCGGAGTCGGTCAAGCGCGCGTCGGTGCTCGCCGAGGTCGCCGATACGGTTCTCGTCGGCTTCTGGTGCGACAAGGGGTCGTGCACCGATGAGGTGGCCGAGGTCTTGGCCGGGCTGTCGGGCAAGCGCGTGTTCCTGTTCGGGACGGCGGGTTTCGGCGGCGAGGCGGCCTACTTCGACCGCATTCTGTCGTCGGTGCGCGCCAAGCTGCCCGCCGATGCCGTCTACCTGGGCGGGGCGATGTGCCAGGGGCGCATGGGCAGCGGAGTGCTCGCGCGCTATGAGGCGATGCTCGCCGAGAAGCCGGGCGACGCGCGCATCATGTCGATGATCGACAACTTCCACGCCGCCGAGAGCCACCCCGACGAGACCGATCTGGCGACTATCGTCGCCGCGGCGCGCGCCGCGCTCTAGCGCCAAAGAGGGCAGGTTACCGTTCTCGCCGAAGGTAGCCTGCCCTCTTTTTTGCGCCGCATTGGTTGCGGCTCCCATGTATTGGGGCGAAGCGGTCTGTCCGCTCCGCCCCGTTTTGCGTTACTTGATCTTGGTGGTGCCCGGTGCCAGGTTGGGGTCCGTCTCGTTGGCCGCCGACTGGTACCGCTTGGTGTAGATCTCCTTGCCGTCGTAGAACATCTCGTAGTACTGCATGACGGCGTAGTCGGTCCGCGCCTGCTCGACGGGGCTCGTGTTCTCATCGTCGGACACGCTGCCCGTGAGGAACCAGGTGCCGGCGGCGTCCTCGTAGCCGGAGGAGTTGATCGCGGGCATGGCCTCGCGCAGCACGATCTGGGCCTTCTGGTAGTCGCTCATCGGCGCGCCGATGAGGTTCATGAGCTCGGCTGCCAGGTAGTTGGTCGACAGGTCGTCGACCTCGCTTACCTGATCGTTGCCGGCGACGTCGTAGTTGGCCCAGATGATGTAGTCGGTCTGCCACAGGCGCATCTGATGGGCCGCCGGGTCATCGTCGGTAAACCACAGGTCGTTGTAGGTCGACGGGAAGAACGGCTGGTGGTCGCCGAAGAACACCACGACCACCTTGCGGTCGAGCTGGCTCAGCTGGTCGATGAAGTACTCGAGGGCGCGATCGGACTCCTGGATGAGCGACACGTACTCGTTGACCTCGCCGTCGTACATGCCGTCGATGGACAGGTTGAGCTGCTTGTCGGCGGGGACGAGCCCGGTGTTGTAGCCGGAGTGGTTCTGCATCGTCACATCGAAGATGAACTGCGGGTTCTCGTTCTCATCGAGCAGCTCGAGGATCTTGTCGTAGGTGGCGCGGTCCGTCACCATGCCGCGCAGGGTCTCGGCGTCCTGGAAATCCTCGATGGCGAGGAACTGGTCAAAGCCGAAGTCCTCGTAGACGTTCTCGCGGTTCCAGTTGGTGGCGTGGTTGGGGTGCATGGCGGTTGTGTCGTAGCCCAGGTCCTTGAACTGGGCGGCGAGGTTCTCGGTGTCCATGAGATTGTAGATGGTGTAGGGGTACACGCCGGAGCCGAGATTGGCCATGGAGTTGCCGGTGAGGAACTCGAACTCGGTGTTGGCGGTGCCGCCGCCGTAGGCCGAGACGTACAGGCGGCCGCGCGACACGCAGTCCGAGATGCTCTTGAAGTACTCGGGGCCCTCGTAGTTCGCGTGCATCTGCTGGTAGATGGACAGGTCGGAGAACGTCTCGTTCATGATGGCGATGACGGTCGGCTGCTCCTCGTCAAACTGCGCGGCCGCTGCGGTGCGCTCGTCGGAGGCGCCGGGGCCCGCATCGTAGCGATCGGTGTAGTCGGCGATCAGTGCTTCGGCGTCCTCGGTTGAGTAGCCGTCGGGGCGCGGCGGCTTGATGGTCTGCGCGCCCGAGATGAAGGCCGGCAGGAAGCCCTGACGGTAGTAGCTCTCGAGCGGGCGCCAGGTGTATACCTGGATGGTGAGGGTACGGTAGTAGTCGATGAGCGTCACGTGCGCGGTCAGGCCGCCCAGGCACACGAGGGCGACGACCAGGTTGGTCACGAGCGCGCGGCGACCGCGTCGTGCGGTCTCGGGGCAGACGAGGGCCGCGGCCTGCAGGCAGACCAGGGATATGCCCATAAGCGCCATGCCCACCAGGCAGTACGCCGACAGCGTGTAGGTGTAGCCGGTGCCGGCAACCGCAGCCGCCGTGGAGATGGCGGTAAGGTCGCCCGGGGTGATCGGCATGGACTTGAAGGTGATGACGAAGTACTCCGCGACGCCCACGAGGAAGAGGGCGAACGCGAAGAACCCGGCGAGGCCGGCGCGGCGCTGCAGCAAGAAGAAGGTGCCGGCGAGCAGGGCGGTAACGAGGGAGATCTCGAGCAGCAGGCACAGCGGGTACATCCACAGCAGGTTGTGGTTGGACGGCACCTCGAGGCCGAGCGTGGCGAAGATGCCGGCAAGCACGAGCGCGATGACCGTCGCCACGACGGGATGGGGGAAGGCGCCCTGCTGACCCGCGAGTGCGCGGATGCGCTCCTGCAGGGCGGGCCGGTGGAAGCTCGCGTACGCGCAGGCGCACGTCACGATGCTGAACACGATGGCGGAAACGGGTTCGTTCTCGACCAGCCCGATGCCGGACCACACGACGATGAACAGCTGGAACAGGGCGAAGATGACGCCCCAGGCAATCGTGGTGGCGCTGAGCGGGGTTCCTGCGGCGCGCGACGCGTGCTGCGCACGGGCGCCGATCAGCAGCGTGCCGACAAGGCCCGCGCAGGTGATGATGGTGACGAGCATCGATGAACTCCTCTTGCCGCGTCGGCTGCACGGTGGCGCCGAGGGCGGCTGGATGTATCCTTAACAAAAGCTGACAGGTGCTTGACAGTGCGAACGATATGGTACCGTGCGATTGTCGAGATTCCGTCAATAAGCAGGGCATCTGAGCAAAATTCCAAGAATCCTAAGAATGGTGGGAAGCCATGGACAACACAGTGGCGACACGGAAGAACGCGACGCTTCGTCTTATCGATCAGCGGAGTTCCACGCGGCGGTTCGCAGACGGCGTCGAGGTGAGCGCAACACAGCGCGAGGCGGTGCTCCATGCGGCGACACGCGCCCCGTCGGCGGGCGCGATGATGATGTACTCCATCATCGACGTGCGCGAACAGGCGACGCGCGACCGCTTGGCGGTCCTGTGCGACAACCAGCCGATGATCGCGCAGGCCCCCTGGGCGCTCGTGTTCGTGGTCGACTACTGCAAGTGGATCGACCTGTTCGAGCATGTGGGCTGCTTCGATGAGGACTACGTAGCGCGCACCGGCAGGCAGCCCCGCCGCACGCCGGGTCTTGGCGAGTTTGCCATCGCGGCGCAGGACGCAGTGATCGCGGCGCAAAACGCGGTGATCGCCGCAGAGGCGGTCGGCCTGGGTAGCTGCTATATCGGCGACATCGTGGAGAACGCCGAGGCGGTGCGCGACCTGCTCGACCTGCCGGAGCA
The DNA here is from genome assembly GCA_949287055.1 of uncultured Collinsella sp. Classification (GTDB taxonomy): domain Bacteria; phylum Actinomycetota; class Coriobacteriia; order Coriobacteriales; family Coriobacteriaceae; genus Collinsella. Next base: position 4,102 of record CASEEY010000017.1, on the reverse strand, counting down.
CACGGTTCCCCTGTCCATGCTCATCCTGGGCGTCCCGGCAAAGGAGCGCCCCGCGACCCCGCATCCCACCGTGAACCTGGTCATGCCCGAGCGCTATCGCCGAGCCGACGCCGCGACGCTCGACGCGCAGGTGGCCGAGATGGACGCAATGTTCCGCCCGCACGCGACGGCGACCGGCGAGCGCGTGCTCGACATCTACGAGCGCAAGCACACTTCGGACTTCATGGCCGAGATGGGGCGCTCCATGGAGCTGTGGCTCAAGAACTGGTAGGGCGACATGGGAAAATAGGGACAGGCACCTTTTTCCCAATGACGATACGTTTGTGCTCAGCACCATCTTGTCGGTAGCCATTGGGAAAAAGGTGCCTGTCCCTATTTTCCCATGCCGCTGCGAACGAAAAACCCGCCGCCCCGGTGACTTCCGGGACGGCGGGTTTACTCGACGATATGCGGCGCGCTACTTCGCGTTCGGGTAGATGCGCGTCAGATGGTCGACAGCCTTGAACTTGGTGAACAGCGGCACGTACTCATAGATGACGTTGGAGTTCTCCAGGCCGTACCACTGGACCGGCGAGCCGGCGTGACGACGGATCGCGTACTTGAGGGCGATGGCGGAGCGCTCGCGCGGGTCGACATCGGACTCGGGCGCCAGCGTCTTGTACACCATGCAGAAGCGGAACGAGCCGATGGGGCCCGGCGTCTTATAGACGGAGTAGTCGCTGCGCTGCGGGGGCAGCTCGCCGGAGGCGGACAGCTCGCCGACGATCTGGCGCAGATAGGCGTTGACGCGCTGGTTGACCTTGTAGCCCAGATACAGGTGGACACGGAAGACGTAGTCGGTCCCGAAGTTCTCCACCGAGTACTCAAACGTGTGCGGCTGGTCGGTAACCTTGACGTTGACGAACCAGTAGGCGTTGGCGCGCTTGGGATGCTTGTCAAAGATCGAGTACAGGATGTCGCGATCCAAGTAATTGGTGCGCCCGTTGTTGGTGAGGTAGACCAGGTTGTCGCAGAGCTTGTCGTAGGTGGAGTCGTGGCGCAGGCGATCGAGCTGGGCGAGGTAGTCGCGCACGGGCAGCAGGTTGGCCTGGCGGCGCTCGACGGCGCTGCCGTAGTACCAGCTCACCATGATGCTGGCGATGAGCAGGGCCAGGATGATGGTGAAGTAACCGCCGTGGAAGAACTTGGTGAGCGACGAGATGAAGAAGAAGCCCTCGAGCGCGACGAAGAACACCACGAAGATCCACGGGGTGAGCTTGACCTTACGGATGGCGTGCAGGAAGTAGAACAGAAGCAGCGTCGTGCACAGCATCGTGATGGTGATGGCCAAGCCGTAGGCGGCCTCCATGTGCGCGGAGGACTGGAACAGCAGCACGACGATGATGCAGCCCGCCCACATGACGTAGTTCACCATGGGGATGTAGAGCTGGCCGCGGGTCTCGGCGGGGTAGAACACCTGCATGTGCGGCATGAGGTCGAGGCGGCTGGCCTCGGACACCAGCGAGAAGGCGCCGGTGATGAGGGCCTGCGACGCGATGATGGCCGCACAGGTGGACAGCACGACGCCGAAGGGACGGATGACGTCGGGCAGCATCTGGAAGAACGGGTTCAGGTCCTCGATGCTCAGCAGGTCGGCGTTGCCGGCGTTGGCGAGCAGCCACGCGCCCTGGCCCAGGTAGGACAGAATCAGGCAGATCTTGACGAACGGCCAGGTGGCGTAGATGTTGCCGCGGCCGACGTGGCCCATGTCGGAGTAGAGGGCCTCGGCGCCGGTGGTGGCGAGGAAGCAGCTGCCCAGAATCATGATGCCCGCGTGGTTGTTGGGCGAGAACAGGAACATGATGCCGCGGATGGGGTTGAACGCCTTGATGACCACGGGGTTGCCCAGCACGTGGAGCAGACCGGACACGCCGAGGAACAGGAACCAAAACGTCATGACCGGACCGAACGCGCGGCCGATCTTGGACGTACCGGCGCGCTGCACCAAGAACAGGAGGCACACGATGATGAGGGTGATGACGACGACGTTGGTCTGGTTATCGCCCATGATCGCGTGGACCTCGGGGATGGTGCGCAAGCCCTCGATGGCGGTGGTGATCGTCACCGCGGGGGTGAGGACGCCGTCGGCCAGCAGCGCAGAGCCGCCGAGCATGGCGGGGATGATGAGCCACTTGGCGCCGCGGCGCACGATGCTGTAGAGCGCGAAGATGCCGCCTTCGCCGTGGTTGTCGGCGCGCAGCGAGATGAGCACGTACTTGACCGTGGTCAGCAGCGTGACCGTCCAGATGACGAGCGAGAGCGCGCCGAGGATGAACTCCTCGTTGACGGACATGATGCCGCCGTTGCCGGCGAGCAGCGCCTTGGTGACGTACATGGGCGACGTTCCGATGTCGCCGTACACCACGCCGAGGGTGACGAGCATCGCTCCGATGCTGATGGGGATGTTGCCCGAAGAGTGCGATGACGAGGAATTATCCCCGGCTACGGCTTGGGGGGAATCTTTCATGGTGGACGTATCCTCCCGATTCGACTGACAGGTTAAGAGGTAATTATCTAAGGCTTTGCCCTTGGATGCAACGGTCGCAAGGGTGTTGCTCTGGCTGACAGGTGTACGACAACGGGAAGTGGCCGCCCGGACGTGACGATAAGGCCTGACGCGCGGCTCGCCTCTCGTTCAGCCGCTTCACCGATGTCCGCTCATCAGGTCCCGCTGTCGGCGCCTTCCCGCTCCGAGCCGCCCTCCTGGTCGTCGCTGCCTTCTGCCGTTGTCCAAGCGAGCCACAATCAGCGGGCGCGCACGAGGTAGCAGCGATGGATGCGCGGATTGCGGGCGAAGTCCTCAGGTATGGTCTGCGCACTGATGTCTTCGAGGGCAACTCCCGCGCGCTCGAGCGCGGCGGTATCCGGCTTAAAGGTGCGCAGGTTGCACGAGAAGATGGCGCATCCGCCGGGTGCGAGCAGGCGCGCAAGTGCAGAGAGCAGCTCGACATGGTCGCGCTGCACGTCCCAGGTGCGCTGTCCCATCTTGGACGAGTTGGAAAACGTCGGCGGGTCGCAGAAGATGAGGTCCCAGCGGTGCCCGGCGCGCACTTCGCGCTCGATCCAGGTGAGCACGTCGGCGCGCACGAAGCGGTGCTCGGGGCCGGCAAAGCCGTTGCGCGCCATGTTGCGCCGCGCCCACTCGAGGTAGGTGTTGGACAGGTCCACCGTCGTCGTCTGCTGTGCGCCGCCGTCCGCGGCGTAGCAGGTCACGGTGCCGGTGTAGGCGAACAGGTTGAGGAAGCGCCGGCAGCCCTGCGCACGCTGGCGCACCAGGTCGCGCGTCACGCGATGGTCGAGGAAGATGCCGGTATCCAGATAGCTCTCGAAGTCGACCTCAAACGTCAGGCCTCCTTCGCGTATGGGCAGGGTTTCGGTGCTGTCGCTGCGTTCGGGCGACGCCCCCTCACGCACCGAGCGCGCCTCGGTGCGTGCGCCGCCTGCGCGGGCGTACTGGGAGCCGCCGCGCGAGCGCGTGCGCGAGCGGGCGATGACGCGCTCGGGTGCGACGTCGAGCACGCGCGGGGCGATCGCGAGCATGTCGAGCAGGCGCGCTTGGGCGAGCTCGGGATCTACCGAGCGGGGCGCGGCGTATTCGGCGAGAACCATCCAGCGCTGCGGACGGTCGCCGCAGGTCTCGTACAGGTCGATGGCCGCGGAGTAGTCCGGCAGGTCGGCGTCGTAGACGCGGTAGCAGGTGACACCGGTGCGCTTGGCCCATTTGCGCCGCTGCCGAGCGACCTTGCGCAGGCGGGCGGCAAACTGATCGGACTCGGGGACGAGCACGCCGACCGGCTCGCCGTCACCTACGTCCACGGTCGCCCGCGCGGAGCCTGCGCGGCTTTCGTCACCCGCCGTGTCGCGATCCTGCGCAGGGGCGAAGGCGACGATGCGTGCGGGCTTGCTGTCGAGCCGGATATCGACCGAACGGGACGTCGCGCCTGCGACCGCGCGGGCGACGAGCCCGTCGCGGGCGAGGGCGGCGACGGGGAAGGAGGCGAGCTCCGACGCGCCGTAGAGGTCCTCGACCAACTCGAGCGTGCGGTTCATGTGCCCGAAGGGG
>CASEEY010000016.1 GCA_949287055.1 uncultured Collinsella sp. | reverse complement strand
TTGGTCGATGCCCGCCGTGGGCGATGGGGATATGCAGCCCCAGCTCGTCCTCCACGACCGAGGCGACCATCTGCGCGTCGATGTCCTGGTTGACGCTGCCCACGATGCGCGCGATGTCGGTGAGCGTCACCTCGCAGGTATCGGTGCCGTCGATGCGCGTCGCGCCGAACAGCTCGCCGGTGAAATGGTGAGGGATGGCGCCTGACAGGCACGCGGCGAGTGTGGACTTGCCTGCGCCCGACGGGCCGATGACGCCTACGAAGTCGCCCGCCTCTACGCGCAGGGAGATGTCGTCGAGCGCGTGCTCGGCCTCCGATCCGTATGAGAACGAGACGTTCTCCATCTCGATGATCGCTGCCATGGGAACCTTTCCGATGTCAATCGCTGGACGCATCCATCGTCTGCGCGCGATGCGCAGATGGGATGAGGGATGTCGCTTGAGCGCGGCAGCATCCCATGATACCCGAGTTCTAGCGCTTCAGTGCGGCGCGAAGCGGCAGATAGAGCGCCTGCACCACGAACGCGTTGAACACCGCCGTGCCGAGTACGAGCGGGGCTTTGACGAGGGCGGCCTCGAGGGCAAAGCCCGAGATGACCGTACCGGCGACGGCGAACAGCGCGCCGGAGACGAGCGTGGCGACGAAGGCGGCGAGCAGCGGCGTCATGTCGCGACCGGCGATGCGTGCATTGAGGCGGATGAGGGCGGCCATGGCGAGGGCGCCGGCGACCTCGGTGGCAAAGTTGAGCCCGGGGATGGACGTGTTGATCTGGATGACGGCGGCAGACATGAGGCCGAACACGGCTGCCTGCGCAAACGAGCTGCGCGTGAGCAGGATGGCGAGCGCGTAGGCTGCGATGATGAACTGCGGCTTGATGCCGGTCATGGCCAGCGCGTTGCCAAGCGTCATGTTGAGGATGAGGCCGGCGGCGAGCAGCACGGCGAGCAGGATGAGCGAGGAGATGCCGGTCGTGCCGGCGTGGGCGGTCGGGGCGGTCACGGTGCGGGCAGCGGTGTCGTTCGAGTGCATGGGGGCGTCCTTTCGGTATGCGGGATCGATCCGTCGGGATGACGGCGCGATGATGTTCGGTATGAAGATGGATTGCGGCCTTCCGCGGCCCTCGGGATGCGAAGGGGACCGCAGGTCTTTGGGCGCTAGTCGTTGAGCTTCAGGGCCTTTTTGATGGGCACGTACAGTGCGCCGACGAGCACGGCGTTGAAGACGGCGGTGAGCGCGACGACGGGCAGCATGGCTGCGGCGATGGACATGTCGAACTGCATGAGCGCCATGCGGATGAGCATGAAGATGAAGCCGGAGACGAACGTCGTCACGAAGGTGCCGAGGGTGGGGATGACGGCGCGCGCGCCGGTCTTCATGCCGGCGTTGACGATCGCGGCCATGAGCATGGCGGCGATGCCCTCGGCGACGAAGTCCGCGCCGGGCAGGCTCGTGGTGAGCTGGATGACCGCCGCCGAGACGAGGCCGATGATGAGCGCCTGGCCGATGTTGGGACGCACGACGAGGATGGTGATGCAGAACGCCGAGATGATGAACTCGGGCGAGATGGTGCCGCCCGAGATGCTCGAGATCGGCTTGCCGACGGTCATGTTGAGGATGAAGCCGGCGGCCAGCAGGATGGCGAGCAGGACGAGCGCCTTGATATCGAGCTTGCCGCGGTCGGCGGAGGTGACGGTGCGGGCGCGGGAGGTGTCGGTGCTGTTCTGGGGCATGGTGCGTTCCTTTCGGACAAATGGTGACGTGAGAGGGAAAAGAGGGGTGCGTGATACGAGGGGGCCGACGAAAAAAGGCCCCCGGTCAAACCGGAGGCCTTTCGCGCGCTTAATCTATAGGCGCGATGGACTCACCGTCGACCGAACGGATTCGCATCACGCCACCACCAGTTGTTGAGGGAAGTGATGGACTTCTTCATCCCGGTGGCTCCTTTCGAGTGGTCGCGGTTCGCACGCATCGTGCGTTGAGGGCACTATATCATAGTGGAGCGCGCACAGGAAAGACACTTGCAGCGATTGTTACACGCGCGTTTCGCGGATGTGGCTTGGCGACAGGAAGCATGCCGGGGGAGTGCTTCGTCCGCTGCTGTCCCCGCCGCTCAATTGCATCAGCGGGGGTTCAGTTTGGAGAAGTCATCGACGATGACATCAAGGCAGCCCGGCAGCACCCGCGCGCCGAAGACACCAGAATTGTTGGGGATCAGCTCGCCGTCGAACTGCATGCCGAGCGACGGGGTGCACGTGATGCGCGCCTCCTTGGCCTGGAGCATCTTGAACTGGGGGCGTCCCAGGCCCTTGCCGGCGGGATCGAGCACGCCGGCAAGCAGCGTCGGCAGCAGCTCCACGGTCTTTGCCGGTTCGATGACGGTGATGTCGATGAGGCCGTCGTCCATGCGGCAATCGGGGAACAGGTTGATGTCGTTTTGGATGACGGCGGTGTTGCCCACCATGCAGCCGATACCGTCGAACTCGTCGATGTGCCCATCGTGCTCGATGGTGAAGTGCGCCACAGGGGGTTCGGGGGTCGTGAGGGCGGCAAGCGCATAGGCGATCTCGCCGATCTCGCCTTTGCTCGGAGCCGCCTTCTCCATGATGGCGGCGTCGAAGCCGGAGCCCGCGATGATGATGAAGCCGTGGCGCCGAATCCCGCCCGCCTCGTCTTTCCAGAACAGCTCGCCCATGTCAACGCTGGCCGTACGACCGCGCCGGCAGGCGGAGGCGAGCGCTGTCGCCTCCGGCGCATTGCCGATGTTGTTGAAGAACAGGTTCGCGGTCCCCGACGGGAAGACCAACACGGGAATGTGCGCGTCGCGCAGGCAATCGAGGACATTGGATACGGTGCCGTCTCCGCCGGACACCACGACGCGGTCGAAATCGCGCACGTCGGCCACCGCCTCGCGCGCCTCCATGCCCGGGCCGATGAAGCGCATGCAGATCTCGTCGCCGGTGCGTGCCAGGGCACGGGCGAATGCAAAGATCTCGTCCGATTGCGGTCCAGATGCGGTGTTATGGACGATGAGGTGGCGCATGTGTTTCCCGTTCGAGCAAAGCCGAGTATAGTTACGATGTCGTAATCCTACCCTCACGTCGAGGGATGAACCAAAACGCACGGGTGAGTATGTACATCTCCACAACTTCGGACCTGAGGGCACTCTGCGAGCGCGCGTCGGCTCACGACGCGGTGGCGATCGATACCGAGTTTTTGCGCGAGCGCACCTACCATCCCCGTCTGTGCTTAGTCCAGGTGGCGACCCCCGATGAGTGCGCGGTCGTCGACCCGCTTGCCATCGAGGACCTCGCGCCGCTCGCCGAGCTCATGGCCGACGCGAGCGTGCTCAAGGTGTTTCATGCCTGCTCGCAGGACATGGAGGTCCTGCTCAACAGCTTGGGCGTGCTGCCTGCCCCCATATTCGACACCCAGGTTGCCGCTGCGTTTTTGGGGGAGCGCACGCAGATTTCGTACAACGGGCTTGTCCACGCGTTCTGTGGCGTCACCCTGCCTAAAAGCGAGTCGCTGACCGACTGGTCGCGCCGTCCGCTTACCGAAAGCCAGCTCGAGTACGCCGTCGACGACGTGCGCTACCTCATCGATGCCTACGCTGTCATCCGTGCGCGCCTCGTGGAACAGGGGCGTCTGTCGTGGGTTGTCGACGAGATGGGGCCGCTGACCGATCGCTCCCATTACGAACCCGATCCCCGGCAGGCCTATCGCCGCGTCAAGCGCATCAGCTCCTGCACGCGGCGTCAACTGGCTGTCGCCCGCGAGCTGGCAGCGTGGCGCGAGCGTCGCGCCGAGCGCCAGGACGTTCCCCGCAAGTGGGTCATGTCCGACGAGGTTCTGCTCGCGCTCGTCAAGCGGATTCCGCGCGACGCGGGCGACCTGCGGCGCATTCGCGGCACCGAGCAGCTGTCCGAGCGCGATGCCGAGGCCGCGCTGCTCGCCATCGATCGCGGGCGCAGCTGTCCGACTGACCGCCTGCCCAGCATCGGGCGCGCCCACCGCACGCCGACCCCCGAGTCGGAGAGCGTTTGCGACCTCATGTACGCCCTGCTCCGCATCGTCTCGGAGCGCTCGGGCGTCGCCACGACGGTCATCGCCGGCAGGGACGAGCTGTACGATTACATCGACCATCCGGAACGCAGCCCGCTGCGGGAGGGGTGGCGGTTCGAGCTCGTGGGCTCGCTGCTCGACGATCTTTTGTCGGGCAACATGGGGCTGACGGTCAAAGACGGTTCCGTCGAGATCCTCTGATGACGCACACGGCGCCCGGCGCGTCGGTGCAAGGTGGGTACAAGATGTCGTATCGGCGCTGACGGGGCGCCGCCGATAAAGGAGTGAACATGTTTCCCTACTACGGTTTCGGATATGCGCTCGATCCGTCCTACCTGCTGCTGGTCGTCGTGTCGCTCGTGCTCGGCCTGGCCACGCAAAGCTACATCAACTCCACGTACCGCACGTGGTCCAAGGTGCCTTCCGACGGTGCTTCCGGCGCCGATGTCGCGCGCCGGATGCTCGATGCCAACGGCTGCTCCCGCGTCGGAATCAAAAGCGTCGCGGGCCATCTGACCGACCACTATGACCCTCGCGACAACAACCTCTATCTGTCCCGTGACAATCTTGTCGGAGGCTCGGTCGCGAGCGTGGCGGTGGCCTGTCACGAAGCGGGCCATGCAGCCCAGCGCGAGCAGGGATACGCCATGATGCGCATCCGCACCGCGCTCGTGCCCGTCGTCAACCTCTCCCAGGGCCTGTGGATGATCGTGTTCATCCTGGGCGTTGCGATGAATATCGCCGGCCTTACGACCCTGGCGATCGTCCTGTTCGCGTTCTCCGTGCTGTTCCAGGTGGTGACGCTGCCCGTCGAGATCGACGCGAGCCGCCGCGCGGTCGCCTACATCCAGGCGTCCGGCATGAGCGAGGTCAACGTCCGCGGTGCCCGCAAGGTGCTGACCGCCGCCGCGCTCACCTACGTCGCCGCCGCGCTCACGTCGATTCTGCAACTCGTATACCTGCTGGGGCGCACGGGCAGGGACGAGTAGGCCTGCATCGCGCCCGCGTGTCCACGCGGTGCGCTACGGTGGTCACGGTATCGTCTATTCGGTGAGGAGGTCTGCGTGTCCGGTTGGAATCTGACGGGTCGAGCGGACGGCGCCGCGTGCGCCGCGGCCGCCGACGACGCGCTTTCGGTGTCGCAGGCCGTCGAGCTTGCGGCCAACGCGCTCGAGGCCCTGCCGCAGCTCGTGGTGCTCGGTGAGGTGACGGGTTTTCGTGGCCCCAACGCTCGCAGCGGCCACTGCTATTTCCAGATTAAAGACGACTCCTGTGCGGTCGACTGCATCATCTGGCGGGGAAGTTACGCGAAGCGCTCCTTCGATCTTCGCGACGGGATGCAGGTTCACCTGACCGGCAGCTTCAACCTGTACAAGGCGACCGGGCGCATGAGCTTTGTCGCCCGTTCCTTCTCGCTTGCGGGCGAGGGCCTGCTGCGCCAGCAGGTTGCCGCGCTCGCCGAGAAGCTCCGGCGCGAGGGGCTCATGGATGCGTCCCGCAAGCGGCACATCCCGGTGTTCTGTACGCGGGTGGCGGTGGTCACCTCCCTGTCGGGCGCGGTGATCGACGACGTCAAGCGCACGCTGCGCCGCCGCAACCCCCTCGTCGAGATCGTCTGCGTCGGATCGAAGGTGCAAGGCGAGGGCGCCCCCGCCGAGCTGATCGAGGGGCTCGGGCGCGCCGCTGCGCTCGAACCTGCGCCCGACTGCATCCTGCTCGTGCGCGGCGGCGGATCGTTCGAGGACCTCATGACCTTCAATGACGAAGCGCTCGCCCGCGCCGTCGCGGCCTGTCCCGTGCCGGTCGTCACGGGCATCGGACACGAGCCCGACAACTCGATCTGCGACATGGTGAGCGATCGGCGCTGCTCGACGCCGACCGCTGCCGCCGAGTCCGTGGCGCCCGCCATGGGCGACCTGGTGGATGTGCTCGACGCGCGCGAGCGCCGCATGGCCACCGCGCTGTCAGGTTCGCTGCGTTCCCGCGTCGATGCGCTGGACAGCGCGCAGGAGCGCTCTGCGCGCGCGTGGCGCACGCTGATCGAACGGTTCGAGCTCTCGCTTGCCGCCGCCGCGGCCCGCCCCTGCCTGGCCGACCCCTCGTGGATGGTCGAGCGCAGGATGGCCGATCTCGAGCAGACGGCGGAGCGCCTCGCAGCGAGCACCTCCGGATTCGCCGCGAAGCGCCACCGGCTCGAGATGGCCGGTACGCGCATCTGCCAGCAGGGGAGAGCGCTCGTGGCGAGCAGGAAGGGGGAGCTCGCCGCGCGCGCGGCGTCACTCGATGCCCTGTCGCCCCTGAAGGTGCTCTCGCGCGGCTATTCCATCGCCTATGGCACAGATGGCGTGGAGACGAGCGCGGCGCGCTTCGCCGTCGGCGACGACCTGCGCGTTCGCTTCGCCGACGGCATGGTGAGCGCCGAGGTCACCGGCGTCGCGGTCGATAATCCCTAAGATGTTCGCCCCGATATTCATGAGTCAAGATGCTTTACGGTAAGGAGAATGCCATGGCTGATCGCAAACCCGTCGAGGACCTCACCTACAAGGAGGCGTCGACCGAGCTCGAGCTCATCATTCGCAACCTCGAATCGGGCGACATGGAGCTCGAGGAGTCGCTCGAGAGCTATACGCGCGGCGTGGAGCTGCTGCGCAGCCTGCGTGCGCGTCTCGAGGACGCCGAGCAGAAGGTGAGCGTGCTGCTCAAGGACGTGGACGGCACCGACCGGCTCGTCCCCGGCGAGGCTGCCGACACCTCTGATACCCTGAACCTGTAGGACATGGCACGCGAAGCGCGGCCTCGTCGTGTCCGTGCGATTCGCGCTACCGGGTGCGGCGGCCCGTTTCGCTTTGTTGCCGCATGAGAAGGAGAGGACACCATGGACGACTGCATTTTCTGCAAGATCGCTGCTCACGAGATCCCTTCGACCGTCGTGTACGAGGATGACCAGGTCATCGCCTTCGATGACCTGAATCCTCAGGCGCCGGTGCACACGCTCGTCATTCCCAAGCGTCATTACGCGAACATCGTCGACGGCGTTCCCGCTGAGACGCTCGCCGCCATGACCCATGCGATCGACGAGGTGGCACGCGCGAAGGGCTTGACTGATGGGTTCCGCGTCATCGCCAACACCGGTGCGGCGGCGGGCCAGACGGTCATGCATTTCCACATGCATGTGCTGGGCGGCACGGATCTGGGTGAAAACCTCCTGTAGGGGGTTGTTCTGCATAACGTCCCAATTGCATATGCCAGGGGTTCGGGTACCCGAAATTGTCCTGTCGGTGGTTCTTTTATTCCGTCCCGGCATGATTGGGCGTATGATAAACGTTGTTGTGAATCCGTCGGGTCATACCGGGGGACAGAATCCATGAGATGGGAGATCCATGAACGTTCTCGTTGTCAACGCAGGCAGCTCCAGCCTTAAGTACCAGCTGCTCAACACCGATACCCGCGAGGTCTTCGCCAAGGGTAACTGCGAGCGCATCGGCATCGACGGTTCCTTCATCGGCCATGAGGAGAATGGCGTCAAGAGCAAGCTCGAGGTCGCTCTGCCCGACCACAAGACCGCCATCTCGCACGTCTTCGAGATCCTGAAGACCGTCGATCAGCCCATCGAGGGCATCGGCCACCGCGTCGTTCAGGGCGGTTGGTACTTCCCCGAGTCCGCGGTCGTGACCGACGAGACCCTCGGTTGGGTCCGCGAGGTCGCCCCGCTGGCGCCGCTGCACAACTACGCCGAGGCCGACGTCATCGAGATCTGCCGCGACATGTTCCCCGAGCTGGGCAATGTCATCGTGCCGGACACCGCGTTCCACTACAACATGCCCGAGCAGGCCTGGCGCTATGCCATCCCGCGCGACATCGTCGACAAGTACCACGTGCGCAAGTACGGCGCCCACGGCACCAGCCACCGCTTCATCTGGCGCACCGTGCACGAGGTGATGGGCGACAAGACCCATAAGCTCGTCTCCTGCCACCTGGGCTCCGGCGCCTCCCTGTGCGCCATCGAGGACGGCAAGTGCATGGACACCACCATGGGCCTGACCCCGCTCGACGGCCTGATCATGGGCACCCGCTGCGGCACCGTCGACCCCGCCACCGTGTTCTACCTCAACCGCGTCGCCGGCATGAGCATCGACGAGATCGACACCATGATGAACAAGCAGTCCGGCCTGCTGGCCGTCTCCGCCAAGTCCTCCGACTCCCGTGATATCGAGGAGGGCGCCAACGCCGGCGACGCCAACTGCCAGATGGCCATGGATATGTTCTACTATCGCACCTCCCAGCTGTTCGCCGAGATGGCTGCGTCCATGGAGGGCGTGGACACCATGGCCTTCACCGCTGGCATCGGCGAGAACTCCGTCACCATGCGTGCCGGTGTGGCCGACCGCCTCGCTTGGATGGGCGTCAAGATCGACCCCGAGCTCAACAAGATCCGCTCCGACGAGCCGCGCGTCATCTCCACGCCCGACTCTGCGATCTCGGTTCTCGTGGTTCCCACCAACGAGGAGCTCATGATCGCCCTCGACGTCGAGGAGCTGCTGGGCTAAGTTCGCGCTTGAGCTTCTCTGCGTCTATATTGCTTGCTATACGGCTACGAAAAGGGCTGCGCTGGGTTTCCGGTGCAGCCCTTTTTTGGTTGCCTGACAGCAAATTGATAAACCACCAACTGACTGGTTCTAATCAATTGCTCCCTGTATCGACTGCTCCATCTGTGGTCAGCCAGGACTGAGGATAAGAAATCTGATAAAATAGCAGTCGATTATCCGCTAATCTCTGAGGTGATATGCATGGAGCCAATCTATTCGATGACGACGTTGCAACGCAACCCTTCGCAGGTGAAGGCGGCAGCGAAGGATTCGGTCGTTCGTATCACGGAGCAAGGTGCCGGTGCATACGTGTTTTGCAGCGAGGAAGCATTCGAAAAACGGTTGGCAGCAGAACGCGAAGACGCTGCTTTCGAGGCGAGGCTCGTTGAGGCTGTCGGAAGGGGAATCGCTGATATCAACGCCGGTCGATTTGTAACCTCGGTCGACGAAGCTTTTGCTCGCGCGGATGGCCTCAGGAGAAAGCGTGCCTAGGGTCGAGCTTCGCATCGCCGACGAATTCATCGATGCGTTGAGCGAAATCTATTCCGAGCGCGTGCTGGAGCGCATAAAAGCCGCTCTCAACAATTTGCAAGACTTTCCCGAGATGGGATCTCCTCGTGTAAGACCCTGTTTGACGAGCATATTCGGCGACGGGATTCGGCAAATCCCGATTTCAACGTTTCTTATTGTGTATCGATATGACGGCGAAACGGTCGATGTCCTTGCATTGGTTTATGGCTCGACGGTGACGTAGCACGTTGCATTTTGAGCGCAGTGTTCAGTAGCTCTAATTGACGGATTCGTGCTTCATTCAAGCCTGTTGCCGGGTCTGTTGAGAAAACGTCACTGAACGGGATGCCCCTGCCAGTACTATTCTGCTCAGTTTTGCTACTCCCAATATATGGGGAGTAGACATCCCTTGACAGTCCAGAGGTTGGTGCCCGTCTGCCAACGGATCGAAGGCAGTGTGCTCAAGATTTCTATGTCGTAACTCGGCGCACTGCATGGCCGCATTCGCGTTAGATGAAAACGCACCACGATTGACTTGTTCACCAAAAAACGCGCTCCGCAAGGCGTTGCTTGCAGAGCGCGTTTTCATAAACGGTTGAGTAGCGCCGTTGCTACTCGGCCATCTGGGCCTGGACGGCGGTGATGGCGACGACGCCCACGATGTCGTCAGCGGAGCAGCCGCGGGACAGGTCGTTCACCGGCTTGGCGATGCCCTGCAGGATGGGGCCGTAGGCCTCGGCCTGGCCGAAGCGCTGGACGAGCTTGTAGCCGATGTTGCCGCACTCGAGGTTGGGGAACACGAGCACGTTGGCGTGGCCGGCGACCTTGGACTCGGGGGCCTTCAGCGCAGCGACGCTCGGCACGATGGCGGCGTCGAGCTGCAGGTCGCCGTCGACGGCGAGCTCGGGCGCCTTCTCCTTGGCGAACGCGGTGGCCTCCTGGACCTTCTTGGCGGTGTCGCCGCCGGCGGAGCCCATGGTGGAGTAGGAGAGCATGGCGACCTTGGGCTCGACGTCGCCCATGAAGGTCTTGAAGGAGTTGGCCGACGCGATGGCGATCTCGGACAGCTCATCGGAAGTCGGGTCGATGTTCAGGCCGCAGTCGGCAAACACGAGGGTGCCGTCGACGCCGAACTCCGGGGTCTTGGTGCACATGACCATGAAGGCAGAGACGAGCTTGGTGCCCGGGGCAGTCTTCAGGATCTGCAGCGCCGGGCGCAGGGTGTTGGCAGTGGAGTGGCAGGCGCCGGAGACAAGACCGTCGGCGTCGCCCATCTTGACCATCATGGTGCCGTAGTAGGTGGCATCCATGACCTGGGCGCGGGCCTGCTCGATGGTGACGCCCTTCTTGGCGCGGAGCTCGGCGAACTTCTGCGCGTACTCCTCATGCTTGGGCGCATCGGGACTGGTCGGATCGATAACGGTGACGCCCTCGATGTCGATCTCGTCGGGGTTGCCAAGGATGACGAGGTTGGCGAGGTCCTCCTCGACGATCTTCTTGGCAGCCTCGATGGTGCGCGGATCCTCGCCCTCAGGCAGGACGATCGTCTTCTTGTCGGCCTTTGCCGCGGCCTTCATACGGTTCAGGAAATCGCTCATGATTCTCCTCAAGACGTCGGCTCGACGCGTGCGTGCACGTGTTGAGCATTCCTTGTGTGGCAGGCTTAATTATAGGATTTGCGCGCTATAATCCATAAAACATTTTGTCGCGGAGCTGTGCCGCGTGTGTGTTTTGTTATAGGGACCCGAAAAAGGAGTTTCGATGCAGGCCACGTCCGGTCTACCAGAGTCGTTCAACCCCGATCGGTACGATATGATCGTCGTCGGAGCGGGTTATGCGGGAGCCGTCTGCGCCCGTCGCCTCGCCGAGACCTCGGGCTTCCGCGTCGCCGTGCTCGAGCGTCGCAGCCACATCGCCGGCAACGCCTACGATTGCCTTGACGAAAACGGCATCCTCATCCATGAGTATGGTCCGCATATCTACCACACCTTCAACGAGCGCGTGCACAATTTCCTGTCGCGCTTCACCGAATGGACCGACTATCAGCACAAGGTTCTCGCGAACATCCACGGCACGCTCATGCCGGTGCCCTTCAACCACAAAAGCCTGCTGCTGGCGTTCGGCGAGGAGCGCGGCGAGCAGCTCTACCGCAAGCTCGTCGACACGTTCGGGGAGGGCAAGAAGGTTCCCATCATGGAGCTTCGTGCCAAAAACGACCCCGAGCTCGCCGAGGTCGCGGACTACGTGTACGAGAACGTCTTCCTTCATTACACGATGAAACAGTGGGGCCAGACGCCCGACCAGATCGATCCTTCGGTCACGGGCCGCGTGCCCATCTTCGTCGGCGACGACGACCGCTACTTCCCGCAGGCGCCCTATCAGGGCATGCCCGGCGAGGGCTACACCCGCCTGTTCGAGAACATGCTCGACCACGATCTGATCGACGTGTTCCTGGACGTTGACGCCCGCGATATCTTCGAGATCGGGGAGACCACGGTCTCGGTCTGCGGCAAGGTGTATGGCGGCGAGATCGTCTACACCGGCCCCCTTGATGAGCTGTTCGGTCTCGATCTGGGCGCTTTGCCGTACCGCACGCTCGACATGAAGTTCGAGACCTACGACATGGACCAGTTCCAGCCTGTGGGCACGGTGAACTACACCACGAGCGAGGACTTTACCCGTATCACCGAGTTTAAGAACATGACCGGTCAGGTCGTTCCCGGCAAGACCACGATCATGAAAGAGTACAGCCACGCCTACGAGCCCGGCAGCGGGCAGACGCCCTACTACGCGATTCTCGATCCCGAGAACCGCGCCCTGTACGAGCGCTACCTCGATCGCGTGGTCAACCTCACCAACTTCCATCCGGTGGGCCGTCTGGCCGAGTACCGCTACTACGACATGGATGCCGTGACGGACTCCGCGCTCACCCTGTCCGATGAGATCATTTCCTGTCATGGTTGATTCTGCTGCGCACAAAGTGGTGACCTTCGGCATTCCGTCGTATAACGCGGCTGCTGATATGGATCGCTGCATCACATCCATCCTTGAGGGCTCCGGCTATGCGTCGGATATCGAGATCATCATCGTCGATGACGGCAGCGTGGACGACACGCCTGCCAAGGCCGACGAGTGGGAGGCTCGCTATCCCGGTATCGTTCGCGCCGTCCACCAGGAGAACGGCGGTCACGGCATCGCCGTGCTGTCCGGCCTGCGCGAGGCGCGCGGGACCTACTACAAGGTCGTCGATTCCGACGACTGGCTCGACGCGTCGGCGCTTTCCACGATGCTGACCATCCTGCGCGGGTTCGAGGAGCGCGGTACGCGCGTGGACCTCTTTATCTCGAATTACGTGTACGAGAAGGTGCATGAGGGCACGCACACGGCTATCGGGTACCGCAGCGCCCTTCCGCGCAAGCGCGTGTTTACCTGGGACGAAGTGGGCCGTTTCCGCCCCGACCAGAATCTGCTCATGCACAGCCTGTGCTACCGCACCGACGTTTTGCGCTCGGCGGACCTGCCACTGCCCGCGCATACGTTCTACGTGGACAACATCTACGCGTACGTGCCGCTTCCGCGCTGCAAGACGCTGTACTACGCCGACGTCGACCTGTACCGTTACTTCATCGGCCGCGAGGGTCAAAGCGTCAACGAGGCGACCATGGTCAAGCGCTTGGACCAGCAGTTCCGCATCACGCGCATCATGATGGAGGCCTATCATCTGTACGACGACGTCGAGCCGGTTCGCCTGCGCTCGTATATGATGCATTACTTCACGATGATGATGTCCATCTGCTCGGTGTTCTCCAAGCTGTCCGACAATCCTGAGGCGAAGACGTGGCTGCACGATCTTTGGGCCGATCTCAAGGCCTATGATGAGCAGATGTATCGCCATGCGCGCTACGGGCTGATGGGCGTCGGCACGAATCTGCCCAGCCGCGTC
Source organism: uncultured Collinsella sp. (assembly GCA_949287055.1). Classification (GTDB taxonomy): domain Bacteria; phylum Actinomycetota; class Coriobacteriia; order Coriobacteriales; family Coriobacteriaceae; genus Collinsella. The sequence continues at coordinate 16,408 of CASEEY010000016.1, read as the reverse complement.
GGCGAGAAGACGACGATCGGCCTGTACCATCTGGCGAGCAAGATCTTCAAGTTCAACTGATTGCAAGCTGTTCAGCTGATTGCATCTCCGGGGTCGTGGCCTATGCCGCGACCCCGGAGATGTTCATTTAGGGCGCCGTGACCACAGACGGCGCATCGCAGACGCGATTGTGTCGTCATGTTCGGTTCGTTTTAGCTCATGTGGTCACGGGAAGCCGATTGCTGTCATTTCTTATCGCTCGAACGGGGGCTCGAGAGAGCTCTTCCGTTCTCCGAGTGCGAAAGGTATGGCTGACGCATTATCTTATATATCGTATTCCGGTCAAAGGGATCGTGTCTGGCTTGGAATCGCCGAGAACGGGTCCTTGTTCGGCTTTGAGCCGCCAAAAATGGGCCTTCACGTTGCAGGAATCGTTCTCTCGTGACCACAATGACGAAAACGAACCAGTCGGAGGGCGGAATCGCTACGCGTCGCCCAGATAGGTGCCGATAAACAGCGGCGTGTTCGTGCGCGTGTCCACGATGAGGTAGATAAAGGGGCGGTCAAGGCGTACGGTCTTTACCTCGGCTTGTTGCGCGGGGCCGGATGCCCCTGCCCTCATCTCGACGACGGTCGCCGCCGCAGCGCTCGTGCCCTCGCGATCGACATCGATATGGGCCTGATGGATCACGCTCGAGATATAGAGCGGGACCGTCGTGCTTATGCCGCCAAAGTTCGCGCGCACAGGGTCGAACGCCTCAGCCATTCCCAAGGATTCCAGCTGTTTGGCCAGGTCGGTTCGATAGTCGTAGCTGAAGCTCGGCAGATAGGCGTCGACCGGGTTCGAGCGGGGCGCATCGAGTATCGATGCAAGCGTCGTTCCGGAAAGATGCTCCACGAAATCGGCGATGGACACCCCTTCAGGTGGCAGCAGTGCCACGAAGGCGAACGATCCGCCTTGATAGCGCTTGAGAAACCCCGTGATGCGGTTGGCGTCGTCGATGGCAAGCGACTGCTGGTCGTCGACGGCGACGCGTCCGCTTGCAAGGTCTGCCTCAAAATAGGTGCCCTCGAAGCCGTACATCAGCTCGACGTCATGCTGTGTTCCGTCCTCGCAGGTGAACGGTGCTGTCGAGACCAGTGCATCGTCGTAGGGGGTTTCCCATGCGCCTTCGAATGCGAGGGCGTCTACAAGATAGACCATGGCTTCGTCGGGCAACGTTTCGCGCTCGTCGAGCAGCTGATCGAGCATATCGTTCGTTTCGTAGCGCACCCATCGGTTGATATCGCGGGCTGTCGTCGTGTCGAAGGGGGCGCTGAAGATCGAGGCGCCATACCATGTTTCCGCGGTCTGAAGAAACGGGGTCTCCACGGTCAGCTCGGGGGTTTCACGCAGCCAGATGGAGTTGGAGATGCGAACGGATGGATCGCCGTCCTGTTCATCTAGGCTGGACAAGCCTGCGCGCCGCGCATTGAGGTATTCATTGAGCGAGGCAACATCGAGACCGAGCGTCGCCTCCATCTGCTGGCGGGTCGATCCTTGTGCGCCGTTTGCGGTCATGGCGAGCGCTTCGGCGATCGAGAGCGGGGAGACCAGGACGCTTCGGCCTGCTTCCACCTCTTCGCTTTCCTGCAGCAGCCCCATGGCGAGTTCGGTGAGGGCGTGGGCACCTTGCTCGTCGTAGGAGGTGTCAGCAGCAGGGGGTTGCGGCGCCGCGTCCGTCGTCAGCTCAGTCGCGATGAGCTCGGGGGGAGTGGCGCCTGCTTGCTGCCTGACTCTTTGCAGCAGGAGGATGCCTGCGGCGAGAAGAACGAGGGCTCCTGCGAGCAAGAGGAATTTGGTGAGTTTCGGGCGGTTGCGCTTCTGTTGAGAACCCATGGCGCCTCCTCGGTTCGAGCTTTCGACGGAGCCTGCCCGACATCGGGCTCGCTCGGGCGGCTGCTCATCTTATTCACTATACGAGGTGGACGGGCAGATCGTTTCATCGAGGGGGGGTGCGATGCGCGCCAAAGCGGATGAAGTTTCGCCCTCTGCATGTCAGCGCGCTAGATGGTGATGGCTCCCGTGGCAAGCATGATGACGGCGGCGATAGCGGCTACGGCGATGACGGCGGCGATGATCTTCTCGCGTCCGGTCAGGATGACGGTCTCGCCGTACTCGCGGCGCGCATGGGCGTAGAACACGATGCCCGGAACGTAGGCGATGCAGCACAGCATGAGCTGGTAGATTCCCGACAGCGTGATGGCGACCACGAGGAACACGGTCGCGAAGGCCCCGAGCAAAAACGAGCCCAGCATGCCCTCCTGCCCTTCCCGACGGCGCTTCCATGCATAGCACGCCATGTACGCCGCCGCAAGGCCCCAGGAGATGACGATCGATGCGGTGCACAGCGAGTAGGCAAACTGGTAGGCGGCCTCCGAGAACAGCATGACGATGGAGAGCACCTGAATCATCGCGCCGGTTGTGATGAGGCAGGCGGTGGGGGCTCCAAAGGTGTTGAGGCGGGCGAAGACGCGCGGCAGCAGCTCCATCTGCGCCATTTCATGCATGGCCTCAGATGCCAGGATGGTGTAGGACAGCCAGGCTCCGAAGATGGAGACGATGAGGCCGGCAGAGATGAACGCTCCGCCCCATGATCCCACTGCATGCTGGAAGATATAGGGCATAGATGGGGAATCGAGGGCCATGAGCTCCTCGCGCGACAGGTAGCCGTAGGGCAGCACCGAGGCGGCGACATAGATGATCACGAGCGCGGTGCAGCCCAGGATGGTCGCGCGCGAGACATCGCTTTTCTTGCGCGCGCGGTGCCCGAGCACACTTGCGCCCTCCATGCCCACGAACACCCACATCATGACCATGAAGCAGTTGATGATCTGGGTGGTGACGCTGCCCGGCGCCTGCTCGCCGCCCAGGTTGTTGGCGACGTTGCCCCAAAAATCAGCGGTGAACAGGGCGGGATCGAACAGGATAGCCATCGTCACGATAAAGGTGAAGATGGGGATGAGTTTGCAGGCCATGACGATGGCGTTGATGACCGAGGCCTCCTCGACGCCGCGGTTGACCAGCAGGATGATGATCCAGTTGAGCACCGAGATGAAGGCGACCGCTCCGACGGTCAAAGGACCGGAGAACGGCGGGAAGAAATAGCCGATAGCGGTGGCGAGCATCACACCGAACGCGACGTTGCCGATCCAGATGGACAGCCAGTATCCCCAGCCCGAAACGAAGCCCACGAACGGCCCGAATCCCTCTTTCGCGTAGGCGACGATGCCGTTCAGGTCGGGGCGCACGATGGAGAGGCGACCGAAGGACGTGGCGAGCGCCATGAAGCCGATACCGCTGATGGCCCATGCGATGAGCGCCGGGCCGGGCGCTGCGGCGGCGGAGATGTCGGTCGACAGGGCGAACACGCCCGAGCCGATCGACGAGCTGACCACAAGGGCGATCAGGCCGAAGAGCCCGATGCCCTTCTTGGCGTTCATGGCGGATGGGGCGGTGCTCGTGTCCTGCGACATGGGTAGCTCCTTGAGCTCTTGTGAATAAAAGCAAACACGTCATGCATGCAGGCATGTTCTTATGCGCTGCATGTTTACGTGCCCTGTGCCACATTGTGCATATTATGGAACCGAGAACGCCCGAGAATTCCTTTTACGGCAGGGTGAGGGACGCCAACGGGCAGCCGCGCAAAGGATGTCCGTTGGCGCCGTTCGCCCGCGCATGCGGCAGGTCGCCGCGCAATCAGCTCAAGTCGCAGTAGGCGGGAACGCCGTGCAGTCCTTCTGCCTCCGTGCAGCCGGCGACAAGTGCCGCCTCGAGGGCGCGCGTCGCGACGAGGGCAATCAGGTCGAGGGGGTAGTCGGGGACGTCGTCGCCGATCTGTCCGGAGGCGAGCACGTAGATCGTGTCTCCGTCGTTGGTCGTGTGCGTCGGACGGATGACGTGGGCGTATGCGTCGGCAGCGATTTGGGCGACCTTGGTCGCCTGGGCTTTCGTGAGCCGTGCGTTGGTGACGATGCACGAGATGGTGGTGTTCGTGCGGTCGAGCGGCATGGTCAGCCCGGCGCCGGACGCAAGCATGCCCTCTTCGATATCCACGATCGTCGAGCCGTCCGCGGCGTCGCGCGCTCCGGCGACTGGCGCCGAGGTGCGAGGGTCGATCACATTGCCGCAGGCGTTGACGGCGGCAACGGCACCGACGCGCAGCGCGCCGAGCTCGTACGCGCGTGCGCCGAGGCCGCCTTTCATGGCTCGCTCGGCGCCCAGCAGCTTGCCTACGGTGGCTCCCGTGCCCGCACCGACGCTGCCCTCCTCGAGGGAGCAAGGGGCGTCATCGAGTGCGGCGCCCACCGCCGCGGCGCCCGCTTCCACTCCCGGACGCGTGAACGCATCGCCGAACGCGAGGTCGAACAGGCAGCTCGAGCAGACGATCGGAACGCAGGTGGGGCCTACGTCGAGCCCGATGCCCCGCGCTTCAAGCTCTCGCGCAACGCCCGATGCCGCTTCCAGTCCGAACGCCGAACCGCCGGACAGGCACACGGCGTGGACCTGCTCGACGGTGTTCTCCGGCCGCAGCAGGTCGGTCTCGCGCGACGCCGGCGCCCCGCCGCGGACGTCCACACCGCCGGTTGCCCCTCCCGCTGCGACGATGACGGTGCACCCCGTCGCCGCCTCGCGATCGGTTGCGTGGCCGAAGGAGAAGCCGGCGATATCGGTGATGGAGATCGGTTTGAGCGAACCCATGGTAGATCGTCCTTTCGCTTCGTGGAGCCGTCAGCGCGCCGGCGCGTTCCCGCGGCGTCCGAATGCATCGAGCTCGCGTGCCACACGGGCTATGGGGAGACCGACGACGTTGTAGAAGTCACCGTCGATGCGGCGCACGAGCATGCGTCCGCCGACGCCCTGGATGCCGTAGGCGCCCGCCTTATCGAAGGGCTCGCCGGTGGCGATATAGGCCTCGATCTGATTGTCGGAGAGAGGGTAGAACTCCACGTCGGTCACCGTGACGAAGGCATGCGCGTCGTCCGAAGCCGCCGCGCCGCCACGGGCGATGCAGACGCCGGTGGCAACCTGGTGGGTGCGCCCGGACAGATGCTCGAGCATCGCGCGGGCCTCAGCGGCGTCAGCGGGCTTGCCGAGCAGTTCGCCGTCGATCGCGACGATGGTGTCCGCGGCGACGACAAGCTCCCCGTCGCGTGCCGAGGCGTGCGCGACGGCGGACGCCTTGGATGCAGCGAGACGCTCGACGAGCTCGAAGGGCGTCTCGTGGGCGCGCGGCGTCTCGTCGATATCCGCGGGCTCGATGCGGAAGTCATAGCCCGCCTCGCGCATGAGCTCGATGCGGCGAGGCGACTGAGAGGCGAGAATCATGCGGCGATTCGGTCCTTTCTACAGTTGGATGCCCTCGCGGACCTTCTCGACGGCGACGTCGCCGGCGATATCGCCGAGCACGGCGAGGGCGAAGGGGAGCGCTTGTCCCATGGCGGATGCGGTGATGATGTTCCCGTCGACGACAACGGTCTTGGGGCCGACGAAGGTGCCCTCCGGGAAGCTTCCCTCAAACCCGGGGAAGCAGGTCGCGCGGCGCCCCACGAGCAGTCCGAGCTCGCCGAGGATCGACGGGGCGGCGCAGATGGCGGCCACGTGCCTGGTCGCGGCGAACTCGCTGACAAGCTCGCAGACCCTCTCGTCGGCGCGCAGGTTCTTGGTACCGGGCATCCCGCCGGGCAGCACGAGGTAGTCGTATTCGGAGAAGTCGACCTCATCGAACGTGCAGTCGCAGGTGATGGAGACCTCCTGCTGGGCGGTGACGACGTCTCGCGTGGGCATGATCGACACGAGCGTCGCGCGCACGCCGCCCCTCCTCAGGACATCGATCGTAGTCAGGCACTCGATGGTCTCGAATCCATCGGCGGCGAGCACGGCAACGGCTGACATGGGGGTTCCTTTCGACAAAGAGGGGGCGCATCACAAGCCTTATACCCACGCACGGCTTTCTGACAAAGGGGGCGTGCCACTTTGTCGGGCAGGGGCTGCGATGCGCGACTCGAGTTCACGCGCCTGGGCGGCGCCTTCTACACGCGGGCGAGGTGGACCACGGTCTCGCAGTGGTAGCTTTGCGGGAACAGGTCGACGGGAGTCGCCGAGACGGTCGTAAACGTCCCCTCGTCCTCAAAACGGCGCAGGTCGCGCGCAAGGGTCGCCGGGTCGCACGACACATATGCCACATCGCGTGCGCTGGTCGATGCGATGAGGTCGATCGCGGCGGGTTCGAGTCCGGCACGCGGTGGATCGACGACAAGAACGTCGGCATCTTCGTCGGGAAACTCGCGCACCGCATCGCCCCCGATGACGTCGATATTGTCAAGCTGGGCGATCTCGGCGTTGCGCCTCAGGTCGCGGACTGCCGGGCCATAGGCCTCGACGGCGGCCACGTAGGCGCAGCGGCGCGCCAGCGGCAGGGTAAAGGTGCCGGCGCCGCTGTACAGGTCGATGGCGACGTCATCTTCGCGCGGGTCGAGCGCCTCGAGTACCAGCTCGAGCAAAATCTCGGCGCCCGCGGTGTTGACCTGGAAAAACGAGGGCGCCGACAGACGCATCTGCTCGCTGCCGAGCTTCTCGGTCCATGAGCCCTCACCAAAGAGGGCCTCGACGCCTGCGACCCGACGGGCGCGGCGATCGCCCTTCGACATGACGCGCACGACGCTCGTCGGCTTCACGGCGTCCTGGAGGACACGCGCCACCTGGGAGCGTGGAAACCCGCCGGTGGGGGTCCACAAGGCGACCTCGAGCGCCCGGGTCCGGCGGCTCGCGCGAATCCCGACGCGCTCGATACCCAGGTCGCGGGAATTGCCCAGATAGGAGAGGGCCCCGCAGAGCGCCTTGACGACCTTGGGGAATTTCTTCTCAAACAGCGGGCATGCATCGACCTTGACGATGCGCTCGGGGTCGACGCCGTGCATGCCGAGGGCGAACCTTCCGTTTTGGTGGACGGGGGCGAGCTCGATCTTGTTGCGGTAGCCCCAGGCATCCTTCGCGTGGCGGATGGGGCGAACCATGTCGGCGATCCGCTCGTCGGAGAAGCGCCCGATGCGCCTGAGCACCGAGCGAAGGTTTTCCTCTTTGGCCGCCCGCTGGGCATCCATCGACAGCGACGCCCATGGGCACCCGCCGCACACCGCGGTAAAGGGGCACGGGGGCTGGATGCGGAAGGGGGAGGGCTCGAGTATCTCGGTGGTCCGAGCGCGGTCGAACGACGCGCCCGTCGAGACCGTTTCCGCTTCGACGACATCGCCGACGACCGCGCCCGCGACGAACACCGCCTTGCCCTGTTCGGTGCGGGCGATTCCATCCGTGCCGTAGGTCATGCTCTCGATGGTCAGCTTCATCCGGTGCTCTCCTCGTTGGGGGTTTGTACCGCATCAGTGTAGCGTCTTGTCGGCCTTGAGGATGCGCCGGGCGCCGTGCGCACGAAAAACGCCGCCCTGGATCCGAGAGGGTCCAGGGCGGCGCATCGTTTACGACCCGCAAGGGCGCTAGCGCTTCTTCTTCGTGCCGAACAGAAGCGTCTTGATGCCCAGGCCCACGAGCGCGAGGCCCGTGCTGACGCGTCCGCGCCGGCGGACGACGATGGCGTCCGTGCGCTTTGCGCTCTCGGAGCCGTGCGGCGCACGCTCGTCGCGCGACGGCTCGGGCTCGATGATCGTCGCGGTGACGGGGGTGGCGTGCGTCGCGGGGCTATCCGGCTCGGTGGCAGCAGGCTTCGGCGCGGGGCCCTCCGCCGCGTCCGTCTGGTTGACGGCTGCGGTTGCGGGAAGGTCAGTCTCCGCTGTCGCCTGCTGCTCTACGGGCAGCTCGTGTTCGAGCACCGCCTCGTCGTCGGGCTCGACGGCCGATGTCGGGGGCGTGCCCTGCGGCACGGCGGGACGCGCGACGGCGCGCTTCGATGCGGCCTTCTCGGCGGAGGATGCGCGGTCGATGGCGAGCGCCATAAGATGCTCCTGCGCGCAGAACGGCGCTTCGCCCTCCGCGCGCTCGATGGTCGCCCACGTGCCCTCGCTGGTGAGGCGGCGCGCCTTCACGTTGTCGGCGAGCTGGATGTGCATGTAGTCGATGACCTGCGCGCGGGCGTCGGCATCGAGGACGGGGAAGGCGATCTCGACGCGGTGCTCGGTGTTGCGCGTCATCATGTCGGCGGACGACAGGTAGACGGTATCGGCGTCCTCGCCGAACGCATAGACGCGCGCGTGCTCGAGGAAGCGTCCGACGATGGAGCGGATGTGCACGTTATCGGTCTTGCCCGGGACGCCCGGCAGCAGGCAGGAGATGCCGCGGATGATCATCTCGACCTGAACGCCGGCGCGGCTCGCCTCGGCGATCTTGTCGATGACCTCGCGGTCGGTCAGCGAGTTGAGCTTGAAGAACACGCGTGCCGGCAGTCCCGCCTGCGCACGGTCGATCTCACGGTTCAGGCCGGTCATGATGAGCGGCTTCAGGCCCGCCGGCGCCACGCCCAGATAGCGATAGCTGCCGCGCAGGTTTCCCAAGGTGAGGTTCTGGAAGAACGAGTTGGCGTCCTCGCCGATGCCGGGATGGGCGGTCATGAGCATGAAATCCGAGTAGAGCTTGGCGGTCTTCTCGTTGAAGTTGCCCGTTCCGAGCAGCGTGATGCGCGTGAGCGCCATGCCGTCGCGATAGGTGATCTGGCAGATCTTGGAGTGGCACTTGAAGCCCTCGGACCCGTAGATGACCGTGCAGCCGGCCTCTTCGAGGCGCTCCGCCCATTCGATGTTGTTCTCCTCGTCGAAGCGTGCGCGGAGCTCCATGAGGACGGTGACCTCCTTGCCGTTTTCGGCTGCGGAGATGAGCGACTCGCATAGGCGCGATTGCTTAGCCACGCGGTAGAGCGTGATGCGGATCGAGAAGCACTGCTCGTCGTAGGCCGCCTCGTGCACCAGGTCCAAAAACGGGCTCATGGACTCGTAAGGGTAGAACAGGAGCTTGTCGCCTTCGATGACCTGCTCGCGCATGCTGCGGCCCGGAGTGAACGCGGGGTTCGCCTGCGGGGTGAACGGGTCGAACAGCAGCTCGCGGCGAGCGCCTTCGGGAATGTGGGACTCGAGTGCGTAGACGAAGCCCAAATCGAGGGGGATGTCCACGGCTGCGGTCGCGCGGCCGGAGAGCTCGAGGGCGCGGCGGATGGGCTTGATGGTTCCGCGCGCGAGGTCGCCGCGCACGTAGAGGTAGACGGGCTGCAGGCGCAGGCGCTTCTTGAGGATGCGCTTCATGTGCTGGCGATAGTCCTCGTCTTCCTCGACGCCCTCGCCGTCCGGATCGATGTCGGCGTTGCGGATGACGCGGATGACGGCGCGGTCCTGGGGCACATAGGATCCAAAGCAGCCGTCGACGCACGCCATGATCACGTCTTCGAGCAGGATGTAGCGGTAGCCGTCACCGTCGCTGGGTATCTCGATGACGCGCGGGAGCATGGCGGGCACCTCGATCAGCCCGAGCAGGCCGGCTTCGTCGCTGCCATGCGTCCCCTCCAGGCCACAGACCACGTACAGGCCTCCGTTGCGCAGGTTGGGGAAGGGGTGGCGCGGATCGATGACGAGCGGCGAGATGATGGGGGAGATGAAGGACTTGAAGTAGCCCTCGACGAACGTGCGCTCGTCGCCCACGAGCGTATCGGGCTCGAGACGCGCAAGGCCGCGTTTCGCAAGCTCGCCCTCCAGGTTGTGGAACGCCTGCTGGGCGCGGTCGTAGAGCGGGGGCAGCGCGTCGAAGACGCGGTCGATCTGCTCGGCGGGGGTCAGGTTGCTCTTGTTGTCGCGCGGCTGGTGCTTCAGGGTGGCAAGATCGGACAGGCCCCCGATGCGGACCATGAAGAACTCGTCGAGGTTGCTCTCGAAGATCGCGACGAACTTCAGGCGCTCGAACAGCGGGACCGTCTCGTCGTACGCCTCGGCGAGCACGCGGTCGTCGAAGCGCAGCCATGACAGCTCGCGGTTTTGCGTATAGGAGAAGTCGTGGCGATCGGCCTGCACGAGTGCGGCAGGCGCCCCTGCGGCCTTCTTCTTGTCGCCCTTCTTGCGTTCCTTGTCCTTGGCAGCCATGGCTATCCGTTCTCCATCCGTGCGTGGTCGGGGTCGTGCGTAACGCCGGCAGCGCAGGTGCGTGCGCACGCACGGCGATAACACCAATATAGGGGTTTGGGGCGCCGGCGATGCGCGGATTCGGAAAAGCTTGCCACGATGCTTACATTGCGCGGGTCGACGCCTTTGCGCTGCATGGGGCGGACCGTATGGGGCGGCCCCTGTTATTCCCGCGCGGAATGCCGAGACGAATCGTGCGCGTGAGCGACAGCGCAGCCCGGTGTGCCGTCGCGGCCGGGCCCGTTCGGCTTCGAGCGGTCCCTTTTTGACGGTGAGCGGTCACGAAGGGGGTCATTGCGCATATTTCTTTGGCCAAAATGAATCTTTTTTTGCCCTGTGAGAGGCGTGCCGAAAAACAAGCAAATATACAAAGCAGCCATAAAAATATGCAGTATACGGAGTAAGTTCGAGATGAGTTATCCGAATAACAGCCTATAAACGTGCTCATTTCTGCACGTAATCATGCTTTACTGGATAAAAGTACATCATGCACATACTGTACAAATATACCGTTTACGCCCCCTTTGGTACCGCTCGGCGGTGTCGCGCAACAAGAAGATGATATTGGATAAATCTATGAGTGTCCGAAAGCGACGGCCCAGCACGAGGGCCGCCAGGGAGGCCGCGTGCGCGGCCTGGATAGAAAGGTAGGAGGCTATGACGAAGGGACTGCATGTCACGAGCGAGATTGGGCAACTGAAGAAGGTTTGCCTGCATCGCCCGGGCGAAGAGCTCCTGAACCTGCCCCCCGATGAGCTCGAGCGTCTTCTGTTCGATGACGTTCCGTTCCTCGAGGTGGCCCAGCAGGAGCACGATCGCTTCGCCGAGATCCTGCGCGAGCAGGGCGTCGAGGTTCTGTACCTCGAGAAGCTCGTCGCCGAGGCGTTCGACGCCGTTCCGGAGGCGCGCGAGGAGTTCCTCGATCAGTGGCTCGACGAGGCTGGCATCAAGGGCAGGATCGCCCCGCCCGCCATCCGCGAGAAGCTCGAGTCCATCACCGACAACCTCGAGTTCGTCAAGAAGACGATGGCCGGCATCACCAAGGCCGAGGTCGACCTGCCGCTCGTGAGCTCCGTCACCCTGGACTCCCTGGTGAACACCGAGTCCGAGAGCGACCTGCTCGTCGACCCGATGCCCAACCTGTACTTCACCCGCGACCCGTTTGCGGTTGTCGGCACGGGCGTCAACCTGAACCGCATGTACTCCGTCACGCGTAACCGCGAGACCATCTACGGCAAGTACATCTTCAAGTATCACCCCGACTACAAGGATGTGTCGCTGTACTACCGTCGCGACTCCTCCTTCCACACCGAGGGTGGCGACGTGCTCAACATCAACGAGCACACCATCGCCGTGGGCATCTCGCAGCGCACCCAGGCTGCCGCCATCGACGTGATGGCCCAGAACATGTTCTGGAACTCCGATTCCAAGATCGACACCATCCTGGCGTTCGACATCCCCGTGTCCCGTGCCTTCATGCACCTCGACACCGTGTTCACCCAGATCGATCGCGACAAGTTCACGATCCATCCCGCCATCATGGGCACGCTCAAGGTCTACAAGCTCACCCCGGGCAAGAACTCCGGTGAGGTCAACATCACCGAGACGACCGACACGCTCGAGCACGTGCTCGCCTCTGCGCTCGGCATCGATGCCGTCAAGCTCATCCCCTGCGGTGGCGGCGACCCGATCGCGGCTGCGCGCGAGCAGTGGAACGACGGTTCGAACACCCTTGCCGTCGCCCCCGGCAAGATCTGCGTGTACCAGCGCAACAACGTCACGAACGACGTCCTCTACAAGGAGGGCATGGAGCTCTTGGTCGTGCCTTCGGCCGAGCTCTCCCGCGGCCGTGGCGGCCCGCGCTGCATGAGCATGCCGTTCTGGCGCGAGGACCTCTAGGTTCGTTTCCCCGAGCACCGCGCCTCGGCGCTCACTCGTCGGGCGCCGCACGCTAGGCGTGCGCCCTCCTCGTTCGCACCGATCCGCGGCACCTGGGAAACCGACCTCGCTTCCCCGAGCACCCCGCCTCGCCCCTCAAGCGTTCGGGCATTGCCCTGAAGGCCTATGCCCTCCGTTTTCGGGACGATTCGGGGCGCTCGGGAAACCGATCCCTTTGCTGACGAGATGATGAGCGGTTAAGGGTTCGGTTCGGGGTTCATCGTATCGGGGGTTCCGGTACGATGAGCCCCTTGCACCGTACGGTGCAGCTATGCACGGATTTCTACCGAAAGGAACCTTCAATGGGCGTCAACCTCTCCGGTCGCAGCTTCCTGCGTCTTCTCGACTTCACGACCGAGGAGATCGAGTACATGCTCGCTCTCGCCAAGAACTTCAAGGACCTCAAGCGCACGGGTACCCCGCATCGCTACCTCGAGGGCAAGAACATCGTCCTGCTCTTCCAGAAGACCTCCACGCGCACCCGCTGCGCCTTCGAGGTCGGCGCCATGGATCTGGGCATGGGCGTGACCTACCTCGATCCCGGCAGCTCCCAGATGGGCAAGAAGGAGTCCATCGAGGACACCGCCCGCGTGCTCGGCCGCATGTATGACGGCATCGAGTTCCGTGGCTTCGCCCAGTCCGACGTCGAGGAGCTCGCCGCCCAGTCCGGCGTGCCCGTGTGGAACGGCCTCACCGACATGTGGCACCCCACCCAGATGCTCGCCGACATCCTGACCGTCCAGGAGAACTTCAACTACGACATCAAGGGCAAGACCCTCGTCTTCATGGGCGATGCCAAGAACAACGTGGCCCGCTCCCTCATGGTCGTGTGCGCCAAGCTCGGTATGAACTTCGTCGCCTGCGGTCCCAAGGAGTGCATGCCCACCGATGACGTCATCGAGGCCTGCAAGCCCATCGCCGCCGCCAACGGCTGCACGATCACGCTCACCGAGGATCCCGAGGCCGCCTGCACCGGCGCCCACGTCATCTACACCGACGTGTGGGTCTCCATGGGCGAGCCCGACGAGGTCTGGACCGAGCGCATCAAGCAGCTCGAGCCCTATCGCGTCACCACCGAGCTCATGGCCAAGGCCGATCCTTCCGCGATCTTCCTGCACTGCCTGCCCAGCTTCCATGACACCAACACCACCACCGGCGCCGAGATCGCCGAGAAGTTCGGTGTCACCGAGATGGAGGTCGAGGACGAGGTCTTCGAGAGCCCGCAGTCCAAGGTGTTCGACGAGGCCGAGAACCGCATGCACACCATCAAGGCTGTCATGTACGCGACCCTCAAGTAACACGCTCTCCTTTCAGCCCTGCCGGGATGCGTTCCCGGCAGGGTTTAAGTCTGTTGCCCGCGCTTTGTCCGAGATTCGCACGGCACGGCGGGCGCTGCGCGGACGTATGTTTACGTAGAAAGAAAGGGGGATGAGCAAAATGGCTGAGACCTCCAAGAAAAAGCGTGGCATGCTCTCGTCATTTACCATTCTTCTGCTGCTGTTGGCCATCGTCGCCATCATCACGGTCATCGTCGGCACCATGGCTCCTGACCAGGTTACCCCGGCGAACGCGAGCGACTTCTTCACCGCCCCGGTGAAGGGCTTCGCCGACGCGCTCCCCGTGTGCCTGTTCGTCATGATCCTGGGCGGCTTCCTCGGCATGATGACCGAGACCGGCGCCCTCGATAACGGCATCGCCGCCCTCGTGCAGAAGCTCAAGGGCAACGAGCTCATGATCATCCCCGTCCTGATGATCATCTTCTCGCTCGGTGGTACCACCTACGGCATGTGCGAGGAGACCGTTCCGTTCTACGCGCTGCTCGCCGCCACCATGATGGCTGCCGGCTTCGACCCGATGGTCGGCGCTGCCACCGTCCTGCTGGGCGCTGGCTGCGGCTGCCTGGGCTCCACGGTCAACCCGTTTGCCGTCGGCGCCGCCGTCGACTCCCTGCGCGGCGTGGGCATCGAGGTCAACCAGACCATCATCATCGGCCTGGGCGCGGTCCTGTGGATTGCGACCACCGCCATCTCCATCGTCTTCGTGATGAACTATGCCAAGAAGGTCAAGGCCGACAAGGGCTCGACCATCCTGTCGATGCAGGAGCTCAAGAACGCCGAGGAGGCCCACGGCGCCGCTGCCGCCGAGGCCGCCAAGGAGGTCACGCTCACCGGTCGCCAGAAGGCGTGCCTGGGCATCTTCGCCTTCACCTTCGTCGTCATGATCGCCGGCTTCATCCCCATCGCCGACCTCAACGAGGGAGTCGCGAACTTCTTCGACGCCGGCGCTCAGTATGAGACCGTCGAGACCCCGGTCGTTACCGATGACCTCGTCGCTGCGTACGACGACGCCAACGGGACCGCGACCACCGTCGAGGGCTCCGTCGAGGGTGTCGCCGTGGGCGACGTCCAGACCGCTCAGGGTTGGTCCGCGTTCGTCACCGGCCTGCCGATCGGCCAGTGGTACTTCGACGAGGCCTCCACGTGGTTCTTCGTGATGGCCATCATCATCGGCATCGTGGGCGGCCTGTCCGAGAAGCAGATCGTCAACACGTTCATCGCCGGTGCCGCCGACATGATGAGCGTCGTGCTGATCATCGCGCTGTCGCGCGGCATCTCGGTTCTCATGGCCTCCACGGGTCTCGACCAGTACGTGCTCAACGCTGCGGCCAACGCGCTTGCCGGCGTGTCCGGCATCCTGTTCGCCCCGCTCGCGTGGCTGCTGTACTTCGGTCTGTCCTTCCTCATCCCCTCGACCTCCGGTATGGCCACCGTGTCCATGCCCATCATGGGCCCGCTGGCTGCCCAGCTCGGCTTCTCGCCTGAGGTCATGGTCATGATCTTCTCGAGCGCCATCGGTGTCGTGAACCTGTTCACCCCGACCTCCGGCGCCATCATGGGCGGCCTGGCGCTCGCCCGCATCGAGTGGACCACCTGGCTCAAGTTCGCTCTGAAGCTCATCGTGGTGCTCTCGGTCGTGTCCGCGGTCATCGTGACCATCGCGCTGGTCGTGATCTAGCGCACGAGTGCTCGAACCGCGCCCAAGGCAACGTCTAGCCGGCTCGTGAGCCGGTGAAGACCCTACCTTTCAGCCCCCTTCCGTTCCGTGCGCGGGAGGGGGCGCTTTTGTGGTCGCAGCCGTAGCGCTTGCGCGTTCTCGGCCGACGCTGTCCCCGCCGCTGGCGCCGTGCACGGCGCCAGCGGCGGGGAGCGGGTCGCTCGTGAATCGCCTCGTGGTCGCGAGAGGCCGTTTACTGCAGCGAAGGCGTTCGATATGCCCGATTCCGGGGCGTGCATCGGTCATAACGGGCGCACCGGACGGCTCCGTGCTCGCTCATGGCGAGCATACGCAATATATCGTATTGCGTATCAGGGCGTTGTCCGCGTGTCAGGGCGATCGATATGACAGCAATCGACGCCGCGTGACCACAATCCGATTCACGAGCGCTCGTGCGCTTGCCGTGTGCGACGATATGCCCTGGGTGCACGCCTGAAAGCGCGGCCGGGGGCTCGTCTGCCGTATGCATGGCATGAGGAAGGAAGGAAAGCACCATGGATATCGAAGTCATCGGTGTCGAGGATTGGCTGAACGTCCATGAGCGCGATGCGGTCTGGGACATCGCGCAATCGACGATAGCCGCGCTGACGATAGACGAGCTCCGCGCGCTCGATGGGGCGGGGGGCGCCACGCTCGCCGAGCGCATCGAGCGCGAGAAGCTCGGCTATGGTTGGATCGAGGGGTCGCCCGCCTTCAAAGACGAGGTGCGCAAGCTGTACGAGCGCGATATCGATCCGCGTCGCATCCTGCAGACCAACGGCTGCACCGGCGCGAACCTCAACGCCATCATGGCCATCGTGCGCCCCGGCGACCATGTGATCGCTGAATGGCCGACCTATGCGCCCCTCTATGAGATCCCGCGCACGCTCGGGGCCGTCGTCGACCATTGGACCGTCCGCGAGGACCTTGGCTGGCTGCCCGACATCGCCGATCTCGAGCGCATGGTTCGCCCGGACACACGGCTCATCTGCATCAACAACGCGGCCAACCCCACCGGCGCCGTGATGGACGCGGAGATGCTCGCGCGCATCGCGGAGATCGCCGCATCCGTCGGCGCCTACGTGCTGAGCGACGAGGTGTATCTTCCGCTCGACGGATCGGTTGCCTATCGGTCGATGGTCGACGTGTACGACCGGGCGGTCGTGACCAACTCGGTCTCCAAGACGTATTCGTTGCCCGCGGCGCGCATCGGATGGGTCATCGCCGACGACGAGGTCTCCGATGCGATTCGAACCTATCGCGACTACACGATGATCTCGGGAGGTGTGTTTGGAGACGTTCTCGC
>CASEEY010000015.1 GCA_949287055.1 uncultured Collinsella sp. | reverse complement strand
CACGACGGCGCGCCTGCAGGTCCGATGGATCGGGCGGCATCGCCGCGAACGTATCGCCATCGTCCACGGGAGGAACCTATGGCCCTGTATCTGCCGCGCGAGCGCCTTGCCTTCGAGATCGTCGACGATCCCTGCAGCGCGCCCGTCGACCGCGAGGCGTTTCCGGATGCGACGGTCATCCCCATAACCTGTGAGCAGATCGCCGATCCCGACGCCATGGCGCGCGTCGCCGATGCGGTCGCCGCGCGCGCCCGCGCATCCCACGGCGGAATCCGAAAGCGCCACACCAGCCACCGCGCGCATACCGCCGCCCCCGGCCACGCGAGTTTCACCTTGGTCGCGCAGACGGGACCGACGGGCGACGAGGCAGCATGATGCAGCCCCGTCGCGGAATAACCCTATCCAAGCAACGCGGACGCGAACTCCACGCAGTCGGCGACGACGCGATAGTGCGCCACGCCGAAAATCGGCGCGTCGGGGTCTTCATTGACCGCGATAACGGTTTGCGCTCCAGAGATGCCCGCAAGGTGCTGGATGGCGCCCGATACCCCGAGGCTCAACAGGACGCGCGGGGCCACCGAGACGCCGGTCTGTCCCACCTGATGGGCGTAGTCGAGCCATCCCGCCTCGACGAGCGGGCGGGTGCAGCCGAGCTCGGCACCGAGATGCTCGGCCAGCTTGCGCATGAGCGGCACGTGCTTCTTGCTGCCGATACCGCGTCCGATGACCAGCAGGCAATCCGCATCGGCAAGCGATAGACCGGAATGGAGGGGTTTCGTTTCGAGCACGCGCACGCGCGGCGCAATCGCCGCGTCGAGAGCGACATCGCGCACCGCGCCCTGTCTTGTCCCGTCGGGCTCGGGCGCGGCGAAGATGCCCGGGCGCACGCTTGCCATCTGGGGACGGTGGCCGGGGCACACGATGGTGGCCATGAGATTGCCGCCGAACGCCGGACGGGTTTGCTGCAGCAGGCCCGTCTTTTCGTCGAGCCCCAAAACGGTGCAATCGGCGGTCAGGCCCGTCTGGATTCTGACCGCGACGGCGGGCGCCAGCTCGCGACCGAACGCTGTCGCTCCGAACAGCACGGCCTCGGGGCGCGCCGCATCGATGAGCTGGCAGATCCAGCGCGCATACACCTCGGCGTCCAAATGATTCAAACGCTCGTCGCGACAGCGCAAGACCTCGTCCGCGCCAGCCGCGATGAGACGTTCGGCGTTATCGGAGCCCGCCGCCCCCGCGCGCTGCCCCAGCACCACGACCACGCGGCATCCGCGGGTGTCGGCGAGTTCACGCGCGCGGCCGACCAACTCGAACGACACCGGAAGGGCCGCACCGTCTGCCCCACACTGCGCAACCACCCAGATGTCGCGAAACGACGACAGGTCGCACGCATCGGAGGCTGCGTCCTTGTGGATGGAGATCGCATCGACCGGGCAGGCGTCGACACACGAGGCGCACAGCACGCACGCATCGGTCGCACGCGTAAACTTGCGCGGTCCGTCCCACACGAGCTCAATACCCCCATGCGCGCAGGCACGCACGCACCGCCCGCAACCGATGCACGCCGCGCGGTCGATCGTAAGTCCGCTCATCGCATTGCCTCCTCGATCAGGGCGGCGACGCGCGCCGCCTGCTCACCGACAGAGCCCGATATCTCGCAGGCCTCGATCGATCGCTCGGGTACAAACGAGCGCACGACCTGGGTCGGCGACCCGGCAAGACCGATGCGCGCGGGGTCCGCCCCGACATCGGCCGCCGTCATCACCGCGATGCGAGCCCGCTCCGCACGAAGCGTGCCCTCAATGCTCGGCATGCGCAGGGATGCCGCATCCTTCGAGATGGTCAGCACCGCAGGAAGCTCGACCTCGACCAGCTCGCGCGCCTCGTCCGTGACGTGCCAGGCGGCGATACGCGCCCCATCGACGCGCACAAGCTCGCCCACGTCAGCGATGCACGGCACGCCGAGCGCGCCCGCGAGCTCCGGACCGATCTGCGCCGTATCGCCATCGACGGCCATCTTGCCGCACAGGACAAGGTCGACGTCGCCGACCTCGCGAAGCCCGCAGAACAGGGCGTGCGTCGTAGCCAGCGTATCGGCGCCCGCGAACGCTCGATCGGACAGCAGCAGCGCGTCGTCTGCACCTCGTGCGATACAGTCGCGCAGCAAATCCTGTGTAGCGGGGATGCCCATGGACAGCACCGTGACGGTCGTCGGATCGCCCTCCTGCGCGCGCATCTCCTTGATACGCAAGGCGAGCTCGAGCGCGGTGGCGTCAAACGGGTTGACGACCGCTGCGCGCCCGTCGCGCACGATGGTGTTGGTCTGCGGGTCCATCTTGACTTCCGTCGACGAGGGAACCGCCTTCACGCACACGACGATGTTCATGCCCGATCGCCTCCCCTCGCGAGCTCGACATCGAACAGATTGCCCTGCCCCAGCTGGCACCACGGATCGAGCTGCCGCTTGAGCTGCGCCATCTCGCGTACGTGCTCCTCGCCGTACATGGTCGCAAGAAAGTCGCGCTTGAGCTTGCCGACGCCGTGCTCTGCCGAGACGGCGCCTCCCATCTGCGTGACCTCGGCAGCCCAGCGCGCAAAGAGGCGCTTGCCTGCCGCATAGTCCTCCATCGAGCGCGGCAGGATGTTCACGTGCAGGTGGTTGTCGCCGATGTGGCCCCATGCCGCCGATTCGAGCCCTGCATCTGAAAGCGTCGAGCGGTAGAGCGCCATCACATCGTGAAGGCGCCCGTCGGGCACCGACATGTCGCTGCCGAGCTTGGTGATCGCCGGGTCGACGCGGCGTCGCTCGTCGATGAGCATGTTGACGCTTTCCGGCACCGCATGACGGAAGAAGCGCAGCGTCTCGCGATCCGTGTCGGTCCTCGCCACCCACGTGTCGGTGACGCTGCCGCCGTGCGCGACAAGAATCTCCCCAAGCGCTGCAAGGTCGCCGAGGGCGCGCTCGCACTCTGCACAGGACAGCTCGACGTAGACGCAGCATGACCAAGCATCATCAAGCGGAGGCAGCGCCGAGAACGCCGCGCCGAGGGCACGTTGGCGGCGCAAGATATCGAGGGCGTCCGCGTCGAAGTACTCGATTGCCGCGACGTCCGAAATGGATGCGCGAACCGCCTCGGTCACCTCGCAGGCGCTCCGCTCGTCAGAAAGAAAGCAGCTGACGCCCCAGGTGAAGGCCGGTACCGGCGATAGAGCGAGCTCGAGCTCGCTGATGATGCCAAGCGTGCCGTCCGACCCGATGAACAGGTCGATCGCGTCCATATCGTCGGCGACATAGTACCCGGATGCGTTTTTGGCATGCGGCATATCGTAGGTGGGAAGCGACAGGTCAAGCCGCCTTCCCGACTCCGTTTTGAGCCGCAGGCGCCTTCCGCGGGCATGTGCCGCCCCTCGGCGCAAAACGAGGACGTCGCCGTCGGCGAGCACGACGCGCAGCCCGCGGACGTGAGGGCGCATGGGGCCGTAGCGAAAGCTGCGAGCACCCGAGGCGTTGCAAGCCACCATGCCCCCGAGGCATGCGGAGGTCTCTGTGGGATCGGTGGGGAAAAACTGCTCGGGCCCCGCGTACATGCGCTCGAGGACGCACAGGTCATCAGGGTCCCACCCGTGCGCAGGAAGCGATTTGTCCGCCAGGTGGCGGCGCAGCTCCGCCAGGACGACTCCGGGTTGGACGCGCAGGCAGTACACCCCGTCCCCATCCACGCGCAGCCCGAGATATCGGTTGGCGCGCGAGAGGTTCATGACGTGACCGCCGCTCGGAACGGCTCCCGCCGCCAAACCTGTGCGCGCGCCCTGCACCGTCACGGGCGCGGGAGCCGCGTCGCCGGCCGCCTCGCGAATGCGTTGAAGCACCGAGATGATCTCTGCCTCGTTGCGCGGAAACGAGATGGAATCGGCCGAACCGGTACTGCGCGACTCGTCGCGCAGATAGGCCTCGTGCTCGGTATCCATAGGTATGAGAGCAACCATATGCGGACCTTCTTTAGCCTGATAAAGCAGATTCGAATCAACTATAGCGAACGCCGCAATGCCCCATCTGCACGGGCCCCATGTTGACAGGCTCGTAACGTACGCGAGCCCCGCCGACATCAGGTGACCGCGCGCGGCAGCTCCCTTGCAGGCGCACTCCGGTCTGCTACGATGCCATCGTCGAGCAACTATCGTCGGCGTCGCGCACCGCGCGACCCGACCGCGCATCTTAGCGGAGCCGGATTCATATGATCATCGGATTGGGAACGCTCATCAACGTCGCCTGCATCATCGCAGGCGGCATCGTCGGCCTGTGCGGAGGCCGCTTCCTCGTGCCGCGCATGCAGGACACGATCATGAAGGCCACCGGGCTGTGCATTCTGTTCGTGGGGCTCGCCGGCACGCTCGAGCAGATGCTGGCCGTCGAGGGGGACCATCTGACAAGCGGGGGAACCGCGATGATGATCGTCTCGTTTGCACTGGGTGCCGCCATCGGCGAGGCCATCGACCTTGACGACCGCTTCGAGCAGCTCGGCATATGGCTCAAGCGCAAGACGGGAAGCGACGATGACGCGAGCTTCGTCAACGGCTTCGTGTCGACATCGCTCACCGTCGGCATCGGGGCGATGGCGATCGTCGGCTCGATTCAAGACGGCATCCTGGGCGACTGGTCGACCCTCGCCCTCAAAGGCGCGCTCGATGCGGTCATCGTCTGCGTGATGAGCGCCTCGCTGGGCCGCGGCTGCGTGTTCTCCGCCCTGCCCGTCGCCGTGATTCAGGGCAGCATCACCCTGCTCGCGCTGCCTTTGCGCCCCATCATGACCGAGGCGGCGCTCGCCAACCTCTCGCTGGTGGGGTCGATGCTCATCTTCTGCGTAGGCGTGAACCTCATCTGGGAGAAGACTTTCAAGCCGGCGAACATGCTGCCGGCCGTCGTGATCGCGGTCGTCTGGGCCCTCGTCGCCTGATGGCGCCGCGTTCTAGATGGCGTCGTACGGCAGGCGATGGCGCCGCGGATAGTACAGCGCAAGCGTCACGATGCCGACGGGGGGAAGCGCGATGAACACCGCGAGCAATACGAGGCGCGCCACATAGAAGCGCACGCGACGAAAGCCGAAGCGCGGACGCGTCTCGCAGGTCATGTGGACAAAGCCCGACCCGGGTGTACGGCCGTCGCGCAGCCAGGGCACGATACCTTCCACCACCAGGTAGGACACGGCGAGCAGGATGCACGGAACGGCCAGCGGCAGACTCGCCCCGGGCTGCGTCAGCGAGGAGGCGAAGATGGCAACCGCCGTCATGATCGCCGTCGCCGCAACGATCAGGATGAGATCGAGCAGCAGGGCAACCAGGCGGCGCACGAGACCGGGCTTCTCGGTGACGTCATCATCGTCGGCCTCGGGATCGACCGGCAGGGCAAAGGCGATGAGCGCAGCGGCGGCCCAGCCAATGACCGCACCGCCCGTGTTCCACATGAGATCGTTGATATCAAACGTGCGATAGGCGTACGGATACAGCCCGTAGATGCCCGTGAGCTGCGTGGTCTCGATAGCGAGCGACGCCAGAAAACCGATGACCGCCGACGCGATGAACCCGCGGCGGAAGACACGGTGGCAAAAGAAGCCGAACGGCATGAAGAACACGACGTTCGCGAGGATCTGGAACAGCGCCGCGGGACCTCCGTAGCGCAGGTCGTCCACGAAGCGCAAAGGATTCAGCTGAGGGGCGATACCATAGGTGATACCCGGCCCCGACGTGCCGCTCGGCAACGGGTAGAGCGTGAAGCACGCGAGCGACAGCACATAGAGCACAGCCAGGTAGACGCTTACCGCCGACCAGGCGCGAAGCTTCCCGTCACGGTGATACAGATAGGCCAGGATGGGAAGGGTGAGCACAAGCGAGGCGACCGGCCACAGGCCGATCGCCAGCGCGAACTCATCGGTAAAGTTGAGCAGGAACCTCATGGACCGACTTAGACCAGCTTGCCGTTGCAGTGGTCGATCATGTGCTGGACCATCTGGGCGACCCAGCCGGTGAAGTCGCGACGACGCGGCTTGAGCTCGCCGTCGACCAGCTCGTCGTAGCTCACCTTGGCCTTGGCAAAGCGCGTGACCTTGAAATCCTCATCGTGCGACAGGCAGCGCTCGACCGCCTTGTACGCGCCGAGGCCGAGCAGCAGCTTGGGGTTGTACATGACGTGCGCAGCGCCGCTGTCGTCCGTATAGGCGACGATGGCCTTGGCGACGCCGATCTGATTGGCTGCCAGGCAGGCGGCGTCCTCGGTCGCCGCCATGGTGTCGAGCAGGTCCTGAGCGATCGCCGCGTCCTCGGCGGTCGCCTTCTCGCAAGGCTGAGAGAGGATGGCGTCGTCGTTCACGAGCTCCTTGATCATGAGGGTCATCCCTTCGGTAGGCATATGGGTGTATGCGCTCAGCGCGCCACACGATAGTAACGTAAGACGGCGACAAACGACACGCATGCACGGGATATGTATATCATGGTCCGCAGCGCATGCGCGATACGGCGGGCTCCCGCCAACACCGCGCGGCGCGCAAGAGAGGAGAAAGCATGCTCAACGTGGTCCTCGTGGGACCGGAGATCCCCGCCAACACCGGCAATATCGGCAGGACCTGCGTGGTTGCCGGCGCCCGGCTTCATCTGGTCGAGCCGATCGGCTTTTCGCTCGACCACCGCATGCTGCATCGAGCGGGCCTTGGCTACTGGGAAAACCTCGATGTGACGGTGTATGCCAGCTGGGATGATTTTCTTGCACGCTGTGGGCTCGCGCCGGACGGCAACGACCCCAGACTGCACCTGCTCACCAAGAAGGCGCGACGCACCTACGCCGAAAGCACGTATCGCGATGGCGACTACCTCGTATTCGGCAGCGAGAGCTCGGGCATCCCGGAGGACGTGCTCGCGCTTGCCCCCGCACGCTGCGAGCGAATCCCCATGCTCGCCGACCGCGCCTCCCTCGCCAATCGCGACGCTTGGGAAGCGCGCGACCGCACGCTCCATCCCGACGGCGACGAGGACGCCTCTCCCCTGCTCAGGCAGGACATCTGCGGCAATTTCGTCGACGTGCGCGACTACCGCATCAGCGCGCTCAACCTCTCGAACGCCGCCGCCATCGTGCTGTATGAAGCCTTGCGACAGACCGGGTTTCCCGGAATGGAGTAGACGGCACGCGGCGCACGGAACGATGCGCAGCTTGAGCGAGCGGGGCGCCCGAGTGAACCGGACGCCCCGCTCGCTTGTAATGTTTTATATTATCTGCCAACCAACTGGAGAGGCTATCCCCGTTTAGGGTGCGGTTTTGCGCCGCGCCTCCACGTAGACCGAACACTCGCATCGCTTCTACCTGCAGGTTCTTTACAGCAAGCGCCCGGCCTACTCGGCCGGGCGCCACAAAACCGAACCCTAAACGGAGTTTTCGAAATCTACGGGTGCCGCAACCGCCCCTGAGGCGAATCGAAGCGATCTACTCCTTGCCGTCCCAGCAGTACGTGCAGACCTTGGTGGGGTCGATGCCGATGGCCTCGAGCATGCCGGGCAGCGACTGGTAGCCCAGGCTGTCGAAGCCCAGCTGCTCGCAGATGCGGCGCAGCATGCAGCCGCCGCGCTCGGTCGAGCTGTCGGCGTACTCGTCGAGGTGCTTGTCGCCCTCGGGGCCCTCGAGCTCGCGCACCACACGGCGCGCGATGAGGTCCATGTCGGACTTGCCGCGCGAGAACGACAGGTACTTGCAGCTGAACATGATGGGCGGGCATGCGGAGCGCATGTGCACCTCTTTGGCGCCCGCCTCGTACAGGAAGTTGACGGTCTTGCCGAGCTGCGTGCCGCGCACGATGGAATCGTCCACGAACAGGAGCTTCTTGCCGTTGATGAGCTCGGGCACGGGGATCTGCTTCATCTCGGCGATGCGATTGCGCACGCTCTGGTTGGCCGGCATGAACGAGCGCGACCACGTGGGCGTGTACTTGATGAACGGACGGGCGAACGTGGCGCCGCACTCGTTGGCGTAGCCGATCGCGTGCGGCAAACCCGAATCGGGCACGCCCGCAACGTAGTCGACGTTGGGCAGCGTGCCGGCAGCCGCCTCGTCGCGCGCCATGATCTGGCCGTTGCGATAGCGCATGACCTCGACGTTCTTGCCCTCGTAGTTGGAGTTGGGATATCCGTAGTACACCCACAGGAACGCGCAGATCTTCATCTGGTCACCCGCGGGAGCCACCGTCTCATAACCCTCGGCGGTGATGCGCACGATCTCGCCGGGACCGAGCTCGTAGGAATCCTCATAGCCGAGCTTGTGGTAGACGAACGACTCGAAGGAGATGCAGTAGCCGTTGCCCTCGAGGTCACGGCCGATCAGCACGGGGAGACGACCCATGCGGTCACGCGCCGCGAAGATCGTGCCGTCCTCGGTCATGACGAGCAGCGTGAGCGAGCCCTCGACCGCGCGCTGGGCAAACATGATGCCCTCGACGAGGTCCTCCTTCTGGTTGATGAGCGCCGCCACGAGCTCGGTGTTGTTCACCGCGCCGGAGCTCATCGCCATGAACTGGGCACCGCCCTGCTCGAAGTACTGCTCGATGAGCTGATTGGCGTTGTTGATGATGCCGACGGTGGTGATGGCGAACACGCCGTGGTGCGAGCGCACCAGAAGCGGCTGAGGGTCGGTATCGCTGATGCAGCCGATGCCGCTCGTGCCGTGGAAGCGGGCAAGGTCCGCATCGAAACGCGAGCGGAACGGCGTGTTCTCGATCGAGTGGATCTCCTTCTGGAACCCTCCGGTGCCCTCGCAGAACACCATGCCGGCACGACGCGTGCCGAGGTGGGAGTGATAGTCGACGCCAAAGAACACATCGAGCACGACGTCGCGCTTAGACGCCGCGCCAAAGAATCCGCCCATACCATGCCCTCCTGATAGGTTTTAGCGAACTCGCATAGTATAGAATGCCGAGCCTTCCCGCGCGGGCAAAATCGCAGATTATACAAGGTGCCGCGAGAATGAACACGAATGGGTCACGGCGCCGCCGCGAAAGCGGCGGCGCTGACGCGGGCTCAACGGTTCAAATCCGAAGGCAATCAGCCAAGGCACTGGCCGCATGGAGCGTAGCCCATGTCTTCGGCCTGGTCGAGCGAGCCGGTGAACTCCTTGCGGTTCGACGGCGCGATATCCTCCGCACCGGGACAGTCGGGATCGTGAACCTTATGGGAGTTGGTGTTCAGGATGTACGACCCGACTTCGCCCGATGCCGCGTCCTCGGCAGCCTGGGCGTCCTCGTCGGCAAGGCGCGCGTCGCCGGTAGCGTAGTCGATCTCGACGCCGGGCTGCACGTTGGGGCACCACACGGAAAAATCGATGCCCCGGCCGTCGTCCTCAAGCGAATAGGCCTCGACCTGAACTCCGCGGCACACGAGCTCATCGCCCTCGAACACCGGCGTCGAGCGGTAGAGCACGTGGTTGTCGGTGTCGTAGATGTAGTCCGCGACCTCTTCCTCATAGATGCGCATGACGTCGGCGTTCATGTAGCGCGTGCCCGTCACCAGGTTGCGCTCGTTGGCGTTTTCTGCCGACAGCGCCCAGCCGATCAGATGGCTGCGGTTGTAGAGCGACTCGCCCTCGACGAAATCGTAGCGGATGGAGTGCCAGCCCGACGGATGCACCTCGCTGATGCTCTCGCGCTCCTCGCCGTAATCGGGGATGGTCTCAGGGCCCAGACATGCCTCGGCCTCGCCGCAACGGCCCAGGCCGTCCAGGTCGCTGTACGATTCGTACCCAAGGTTGTCCTCGGCGTACGCGATTTCCTCTTCGGTAAATGACGCCTGCTCGACGGACGGCTCATCGGACAGCTCGACATACGAGCCGGATTGCGAAGTGGTCTGCCCGCAGGCAGAAAGCGCCAAAGCGAGCAACAGCGAGATGAAGGCAGACAGGAACCGCGCGGGCATGCATCCTCCTTGTAGGCAAAACAAAACGAACCCTATTGTTCCATAGGAGGACCCGCCCGCAGGGCGGTTCAGCCAACGGTTCGCATGGACTCCAGAGTCAGCGGACGGCAAGGAGTCTGGCACTCAGCAAGCTCGCCCCTCGTGATGGTCACGACACCCGAGTCGTGCGCGATCGAACCCACGCGACCCGTCCCTGTCGGACGCTTGTGTTCGCGCTATTCGTCGAGGTAGCGGTCACGAAGCGCGGCGCGGACCTCGGCATCGACGCCGAGCGCCCGCTCGATGTAGCCGAGCATTCCTCCGAACTCCCGGTCCACGGCATCCTTCGCCGCTGCAAGATAGCGCCGGTCCACGCCCTCGAAGGGGTCTGCGGGAATCCCGTCCTCAACGGCAATGCCGTAGAAGCGATTCGTCGCCATGTAGTCCGCCTCGATGACCTCCCAAGGCACCCCGAGGGCGCATTCGATGAAAACGCTCGCCATGCCGCAGCGATCCTTGCCGGCGGTGCAATGCCACAGGGCCGCCCCTTCGGTGCACGCGAGAATCTCGTGGAAAAACGTCGTATACGCCTCGATGCCGCAATCGTCGAGCAGCATGTGCGGATAGAGGGTGATCATCAGTTCGGACGGCTCGGCCGCGCCGCGCGCCACCTGAGCGCGTACGCGGTCCATATCCTCCTGGCTGCGCGATACGCCGCTGGCAGCCTCCTCGAACACCGGAAGGTGGACGAAGCGCAGGCCCGGAAACACGTCGATGGGGTCGGGACGCTCGGCGCACTCGTCATTCGTGCGCAGGTCGATGTCGAGCCGCAAGTTGTACTCACCGCGCAGACGCGCAAGATCGCCGTCGGTCGCCCGTGCGAGCAGGCCGGAGCGAAGCAGCAGGCGCGGACGGACGCGACGGCCGTCCGCAGTGGGCATGCCGCCCAGGTCGCGCGTGTTGGGAAGCCCCTCAAACGCGATGATGCCGTTGTCGATATGCCCTGCCATCTGCGCTGCGTCCTGTGCCACGCGATCTCCTCCTCCGCTTTCCGCTGGGCCAACCTTACCAGAGGCGAGGCGCCTTTTTGTCAGCCGCAGGTAAAACATCACACGCCGGCGCCCCTCCACCGCGCCCCACGTTCGCCCGCCGCTTCGCCTCGCTCACCCTACCGGCGAATTGACGTCCCTGCTCACCATTCGATACGGTACGGGAGCACCGGATCTTTGATCCTGCGCGCCGAACCATTCGACATGGAGGCATCATGGGCACTCACCTGCGCCACCTGGCGGCCATAGCGCTCGGCAATCTCCTCGTTGCGTTTGCCGTCACGGCTTTTATCGTCCCGCATGGCCTGGTGCTCGGCGGCTCCACGGGTATCTCGCTCGTGGTGACGCACTTTGCGCCGCTGCCGCTCCCCCTTGCCGTGCTCATCATCAACGGCGCGTTATTCGTCATCGGCTCGGCCGTCCTGGGCAGATCGTTTGCCGCCTCGACCATCTTGAGCACCGTCGCCTACCCCCTTGCCATGGCGGTGCTCGAAACGTTGCCGATCGCGGAGCTTGCACAGGACCACGTGCTCGCAGCGATCTGCGGGGGCGCCTTCATGGGTGCGGGCGCCGGCCTCATCCTGCGCGCCGGCGGCTCGTCGGGGGGAACGGACGTCATCGCGCTTGTCGCGCACAAGTACCTTCATGCCAACGTATCGGTGCTGCTGTGGGGCATCGATGCTTTCGTGATCGCCTGTCAGTTCCCGTTTTCCAACTCCGAACAGATTCTGCTCGGCATCCTCGCGCTGTCGCTGCTCACCATCGTGATGAACCGCGTGATGGTCATGGGCCGCTCACAGGTCCAGCTGCTCATCTTTTCGTCCGAATACGAGCGGATCCGCGAGCTGATCCTTGGCGAGCAGGACGCCGGCGCCACGATGCTTCCCATCGAGCAGGGCTATACGCGCACCGACAGCAAAGCCGTGCTGTGCGTGATTCCGCGTCGCAAGCTGTGGCCCATGCGCGAGATGATCAGCACGGTCGATCCGCACGCCTTCTGGGTCATCTCCGAGGTCAGCGAGGTCCGCGCGCGCGAACTCGGCCGCCGCATGGCGTAGCGACAAGATTGAACCCGGCACCAACTTGTCGGGTTACCCGAAGATCTTGGCCACAGCCGCTTGGTAATCGGCGACCGAGCGAACCTTTCTGACAGCCCGGTGAACCGATACGGGATCGTCA
Source organism: uncultured Collinsella sp. (assembly GCA_949287055.1). Lineage (GTDB taxonomy): Bacteria > Actinomycetota > Coriobacteriia > Coriobacteriales > Coriobacteriaceae > Collinsella. The sequence goes on along the minus strand of CASEEY010000015.1, from coordinate 7,964 downwards.
AACGCATGCTGGGCGTAGGACCACCACTCCTTCATGCGAAAGACCGCGTTGCCGCCCATCTGCGCCTCATAGGCGTCGAAGAGCTTGTCGTGGAAGCGCTTGAGCTCGGCGGGCGTGAGCGCCGGACCGCCGTTCAGCATGCGCGCCAGCGCCGGGTTATACAGCAGGCTCCGACCCAGCATCACGTGGCGCGTCTCCGGATAGGCCGCGAGCAGCGCATCCATGTCTTCGCAGGTGAAGATATCCCCGTTGTACGCCACGGGAAACGGTGCGCGGCGGAGGGTCTCGCCGTAGGGTTCCCAGCGCGGCTTGCCGCGATAGAAGTCCTTCCGGACGCGCGGATGCACGATGAGCTCCGCCAGGGGATGACGGCAGTACACGTCGAGAATCGCTCCGTACTCCTCGTCACTCGCAACACCGATTCGCGTCTTGACCGACACCGGAAGAGGAGACCTGTCGCACACCTCGCTCAAGAACGCATCGAGAGCATCCAAATCGCGCAGAAAGCCCGCTCCCCTGCCCTTGCCGACAACCGTGCCCGAGGGGCATCCGACGTTCAGGTTGACCTCGCGATAGCCCATCTTCGCCAGAAGCTCGGAGGACCACACGAACTCATCGGCATTCTTCGTCAACAGCTGCGGAACGACATGGAGACCTTGGTTGCTGGCTGGATCGACCTCTCCACAGTCGCGCTTGCCAAACGAGCTGCCGACGCGCGGTGGCGTGAGAAACGGCGTGTAGTAGCGGTCGAGCGCGCCGAAGCACTCCGCATGGATTCGACGGAACGTGTGGCCGGTCAGCCCCTCCATGGGCGCCATCGACAGCAGCGACCCCTCGTTTTGCTCCATACGCCTCCCCGCGTGAACATGTAAAAATACCTTTAAGGTAATTGTACCTCGCACACAGATTTCGGCGGACATAGCCGCAGACGGAGCACCGCTCGAGCGCAGAAAGGACGAGCTGCATGGTTTGGTTTTCAGAGGCACGCATCGACCAACTGATCGCAGAGGACATGCCCTACCTCGACCTTACCAGCGAGGTGCTTGGCGTAGGCAGCCAGCCGGGAGAGATGGAGTACTACACGCGCGAGGACTGCATCCTTGCCGGGACGGACGTTGTGGAGAGAATCGCCCAGCATCTGGGCTGTGAGGTCGTCGGTACACGCGACGACGGCGAGCGCATCCCCGCGGGCGAGTCGTTCATGACGCTGCGTGGGCCCGCATCCGTGCTCCATCAGGTTTGGAAGGTGGGGCTGAACACGTTTGACCACCTGTCCGCCGTCGCCACGAAGACGCGCCAAATGGTGGATGCCGCCCATGCGGTGAACCCCCGTTGCGAGATCCTCACCACACGCAAGAGCATGCCGGGCGCGAAGGACCTGCTCACGCTCGGCATCCGCGCGGGCGGCGCGTGGCCTCATAGGCTGGGGCTCTCTGAAACCGTTCTGGTCTTCGACCACCACATCAGCTTCCTGAGCGGCTTCGAAGCGTTCCTGGAGCAGCTACCCGCCATCCGGAGCCGATGCATAGAGAAGAAGCTCTTCGTGGAGGCCGACGAGGAGCACGCCCGCATGCTGGCACACGCCGGCGTCGACGGCATCCAGTTCGACAAGATACCGATCGACCGCCTGGCCGGCCTCGTGCAGGAACTGCGCGGGATCGACCCGCGCCTTACCCTGATCGCCGCAGGCGGCGTCAATCCCTCGAACGTTGCCGCCTACGCCGCCACCGGCATCGACGGCATCGCCACCACCGCGCCGTTTTCCGCGAAGCCGCTCGACATGAGCGTCCGCATGCGGGCGCTGTAGGGGCGGGACACAGGACGCAGGGACTCTTCGTTGGAGCAAGTCATCATCAGGCTATATGCTTCTCATCGAAACCATGCATGCAATCGCCTCTCTGCATATCTGCGATAAAAGCTCCTGAATTCAATACACGCCTACCCCCACAGCCCCATGTTCGACATCACGTACAGCGGGACGTTCCTCATCCAGTCCTGTTCGCGGCAACCCGACAGACTGAAACGGACGGACTTGACCTCCGGATGGGCGGCCTTGAATGCTCGAAGGCTCTTTGCCCGTAGGTTCTCCTCCGCCTTCACCTCGATAGCGTAGACACCGTTTGCACGCTGAACGAGAAAGTCGATCTCACCCGATGAGTTCTCGGCAGACCAGTAGTACGGTGTGAGCCCGCAGTCGGAGACAAGCTGCTGGCAGACGAACTGTTCAGTGAGGGAACCCTTGAACTCCGTGAACGCCGCGTTGCCATCGAGCACGGCGGTGGGGTCAAGCCCCGCCATGGCGCCAAGGAGGCCAACGTCGAGAAGAAACACCTTGAAGGACTTGTTATCGTTGTATGCCGAAAGCGGAATTCCCGGCTTGGTTATGCGCGGAACCTTGTGGATAAGCCCCGCCTGAGCCAACCACGTGAGGGACTCCGCGTAATCCTTGGCACGAGCACCTTCTCTGACCTGCCCAAAAATAAACTTCTTGTTCTCTTTCGCAAGGTGCACAGGAATTGAGTTCCAAGCCTCGACCATTTTCGGATTGATTCGCAGGGGCGCGTGCTTGACAAAATCTCGAAGATAGTCCTCGAGAATCTGGCTCTGCATGTCCCGAACCGAGTCGAATGCCTCGCCCTCGATAAAGCCTGAGACGACCGCTGGCATCCCACCAACCACGAAGTACCGACGCAAAAGTGGGATGAGCCTCGAGGAGAATGCGTTGATGCTCGCTGTATCCACCGAGTCCACGAGTTCTCGCAGCATGGCATTGCCCGTGGCATCGAGAAACTCGCGGAAGCTCAAGGGATAGAGATCGAGCGTGTTCACTTTTCCAACGGGATACCCCGTGCCCTCAGTTGCAGATATCCCCAGAAGCGACCCCGCAGCGGCAACGGCATATTCCGGCGCGTTCTCGCAGAGGTATTTGAGGGAGGTTATGGCCTTTGGCGCCGCCTGTATCTCGTCAAGGATTATAAGCGTGGATAAAGGGCGAATTGCGACGCCGGTCAAGATGGACAGGTCACGTATGATGCGTACCGGGTCGAGATCCTGCTCGAACAAGTCGCGCGCAGCCGAGTTTCCATCTAAGCTGACGTACGCAACGGCATCAAAATGCTCTCGTCCGAACTCTTTGAGAAGCCATGTCTTGCCGACCTGCCGCGCCCCGTTGAGAATGAGCGGCTTGCGGCGGGGGGATTCCTTCCAACGGACAAGCTCGGTCATCAGGTGCCTATCCATGCGCGTTCCTCACAAAAATACGGCCTTATTTTTGTTCAGAATAACAGAAATAAGGCCGTATTAATGAGATTTTCAACGAAAATCAGGTGGAACTTTACTCCCACTCGATCGTGCCGCAGGGCTTAGGCGTCAGGTCGTAGGCGACGCGGCAGATGCCCGGGACCTCGGCGAGGATGCGGTCGGTGATCTTCTTGAGCAGCGCCCAGTCGAGCTCGGGCACCGTGGCGGTCATGGCGTCCACGGTGTTGACGGCGCGGATGATGGCCGGCCACGCATAGAGGCGCTTGCCGTCGCGCACGCCGGTGGCGCGCATGTCGGGCACCACGACGAAGTACTGCCACACCTTGCCGGCAAGGCCGGCCTCGGCAAACTCCTCGCGCAGGATAGCGTCGGCCTCGCGCAGGGCAGCCAAGCGGTCGCGCGTGATGGCGCCCAGGCAGCGCACGCCCAGGCCGGGGCCGGGGAACGGCTGGCGCTCGACCATGGACTCGGGCAGACCCAGCTCGCGGCCGACGACGCGGACCTCGTCCTTAAAGAGCAGCTTCACGGGCTCGCAGAGCTCGAACTGCAGGTCGTCGGGCAGACCGCCCACGTTGTGGTGGGCCTTCACGCCGTCGGACTCGAGAATGTCGGGATAGATGGTGCCCTGCGCCAGGAAGCTCACCTGGTCGCCGACCTTGCGGGCCTCCTCCTCGAACACGCGGATGAACTCGGCACCGATGATCTTGCGCTTCTTCTCGGGCTCCTCGACGCCGGCAAGCAGGTCGAGGAAGCGATCGGTCGCATCCACGTACACGAGGTTCGCGTCCATCTGGTTCTTGAACACGTCGATGACCTGCTCGGACTCGCCCTTGCGCATGAGGCCGTGGTTCACGTGCACGCAGATGAGCTGCTTGCCCACCGCCTTGATGAGCAGGGCGGCGACCACGGAGGAGTCAACGCCGCCGGATAGCGCCAGCAGGACGTTCTTGTCGCCGATCTGCTCGCGGCACGCCGCCACCTGCTGGTCGATGAACTCGCGAGCCAGCTCGGGGGTAGTGATGCGCACCATGTCGTCGGGACGCTTGTTGGGATCCATGGGCTCCTCCTTTGCCGAAAATGATCGTTACCGCGCATTGTATCCGAGACGAGGGCCCGCATCGCCGCCGCATCCGGCAGCCGCACCGTCCTTTCTGCTAGCGGAGACGCACGTATCACAGGTGGGCGCGACGTCGCGCGAGCTGCTACCATGGCAGCAGGCGATCGCACCGAACGCCTTGCGCCACCGAAGGGAAAACCCATGCTCGACGTATGCCGTGTGCTCAAAAGCGCCATCGCGCCCAAGCCGGGCAAGCTGACGGAGTTGCTCACCCCCTGGGGCGAGCAGCTCGATCGCGCCCACCCTCTACCGGAGCATCCCCGCCCCACCCTCGTGCGCGACCGGTGGGCATCGCTCAACGGGCCGTGGGAATACGCAATCGTCGCGGTCGATTCCGCCAAACCCGAACGCGCCCTCACCGCTCGTGAAGCAATCGAGACCGTCCGTGCGGCTCGCATGCCGCGCGGATTCGATGGCACCATCACGGTGCCGTTCTCCCCTGAAGCGCCCCTATCCGGTGTCGGCCGCGTTCTTTCGCCATGCGAACTGCTTTGGTACCGGCGCAGCTTCGAGACGCCAGCGCTCGGTTCGCACGAACGACTCATCGTGCACTTCGACGCGGTCGATTGGGTTTGCGCGCTGTTTGTAAACGGTCAGATCGCAACGACGCACCAAGGTGGCTATCTCCCCTTCTCCCTCGACATCACGCCGTTTCTTACCGCTACCGACATCGAGCTTGCACTTTGCGCCTACGATCCCAGCGATGCCGGCACGCAGCCGCGCGGCAAACAGCGCCTCGACGCGAGCGGCATCTGGTACACGCCTCAAAGTGGAATCTGGCAAAGCGTATGGTACGAGATCGTCCCCGATGCATACCTGACGTCGCTTACGCTCAACGGCGCGGCAGACGGAACGTTGCGCGTCGAGGCTTTCGCATGCGATCCGAATGCGCAACTGGGTGACGATTCACGGCTCGTCGTATCCGTGATCGACAGCGCGGGCACCGAGGTCGCCCGCGGCGCCCTTGCACTTGAGCGGACGGCCCAAGCACACAGCGCATGGAGGGCGCGCGGGCGCATCCTTGTGGAGCATCCTCACCTTTGGAGCCCCGACGACCCGCATCTGTACGATGTCCGGGCAACGCTCATCCCGCAGGCAAACGAAGTCCCCTTGGATACCGCACGCAGCTACTGCGGCTTTCGCTCTGTCGAGGTGCGGCGCGACCGTGAAGGCGTCCCCCGCTTTTTCCTCAACGGTGAGCCCCTGGTCATCAAAGGGGTGCTCGACCAGGGCTACTGGCCCGACGGCCTCATGACCGCGCCGTCCGACGAGGCCCTTGTCCACGATATCCATCAACTCAAAGATGCCGGCTTCACCATGCTTCGCAAGCACATCAAGGTTGAGGCGGCACGCTGGTACTACCATTGCGACCGTATAGGCATGCTCGTATGGCAAGATGCGGTATCAGGTGGAAGAACCTATAGCCCATGGTATTCAAGCCGCAAACCCACGCTGTTCTCCGCGTCATGGGGCGCCTTCCGTGACGACACGCCCAAACACCGCCGCGCGCTTGCCGCGGATGACGAGGCATATCGCACCGAATGGAGCGAGACCTGCACCGATATGGTCAAGCTGCTCGCCGGTCATCCGTCCATCGTCACCTGGGTGCTCTTCAACGAGGGCTGGGGTCAGTTCGATGCAGGCAAGGCCGCCGAGCAGATTCATCGGCTCGATCCGACACGCCCTATCGATGCCGTAAGCGGCTGGTATGACCAGCATTGCGGAGACTACCTTTCGCACCACAACTACTTCCGCCCGCTTGCCGTAGCCCAAGACCGTCGTGCGCTTCAGGGTTACGCCGCCGCCCGTGGCTGCCGGGCATTCGTGATATCGGAGTTCGGCGGCTGGACGCAGCGCGTCGAAGGACACGCCACCACGGCGAGCAGCTACGGCTACGGCAACTTTGCGACCCTCGACGCGTGGCGCGAGGCGGTTAGACGGACGCTCGCGCAGGCCGAGGCGCTCGCACCTCGCGGCCTTGCCGGCTACGTATACACGCAGCTCTCAGACGTGGAAGGCGAGCTCAACGGCATCCTCACCTACGATCGGCGCGTCAACAAGCTCCTCGACTAGCTTATTCGTCCGCGCCGTGCCCCTCGGCCTCAGCGCCATCTTCGCCATCCGCATCGGTTGCGTCCGCCTCGCCGCGCGCTTCGTCGAACTTCGCCTTCATCGTGGGGTTACCCCACGTGAGCTTGCGAATCGTGAGTCCCTGGGCCTTGTCGTTGGCCAGACGCAGGTTGTTCTCGGACGAGATCAGGTTGTCCTTCACCTTCTGCAGGTGCTTGATGGTGGTGTCGATCTCGTCGATCGCGGTCTGGAACTTACGGCTCGCCAGCTCGAAGTTCTTGGAGAACCCATCCTGGAACTTGCCGAGCTTCTCCTCGAACTTCGTCACGTCGATGTTCTGCTGGCGCACGATGGCGAGCTCCTGCTTGTACTTCAGCGAGTTCAGGGCGGCGTTGCGCAGCAGCGTGATGATGGGGATGAAGAACTGGGGACGGATCACGTACATCTTGGGATAGCGGTAGCTCACGTCGACGATACCTGCGTTGTACAGTTCGCTTTCGGGCTCGAGCAAGCTCACGAGGATCGCGTACTCGCAGCCCTTCTTGGTGCGGTCCGTATCGAGCTTCTTGAAGAAGTCCTCGTTTTTGTGCTTGGTCGCCGTGGCGTCGTTCTCGTTTTTCATCTCGAACATGATCGAGATGATCTCGTTGCCGCCCTCGTCGGTCTCGCGGAAGATGAAGTCGCCCTTGGTGCCCTCGGAGGCGTCGTTGTCCTTCTCGAAATAGGCGTGGGGAAACGCCGTCATGCGCAGGCGGTTGAACTCGGTCTCGCAGTGCTGCTCCAGCGACTCTCCCACCATCTTGGTGGACAGGCGGACCTTCATGTCCTTCAGGCGCTCGATCTCATCGTCCTTGTAGCGCAGCAGCTCCTCCGTGTTCTTGCGGACCTGGGCGAGCTCCAGGCTATGGGCCGTCTCCATCTGCTGCTTTTCGGCATCGCGCACCGCAAGCTCGCGGGCGAGCTCGGCGCGGGCCTCGTCGCGCTCGCGCTCCGACGCGGCCACCGCCTGCGTCACCGCGAGCTCCCGCTCGGCCGAACCGGCGGCAAGCTGCTGCTTGAGCTCAGCGATCTGGGCATCGCGATCGGACAGGTTGCGCTGATACTCCTCGCGCGCGACATGCTCCGCCGCCCGAGCCTCCTCGCGCGCCTGGGAGCCGGCCTGTTGCACCGCCATGCTCTGCGCATCGGCTGCCGCGGCCAGCTTTGCATTCAGCTCCGCGATCTGCGCGTCGCGCGCAGCGATATCGCGCTCGAGTTCCTGGCGCGCACTCGCCTGTTCCAAGGCGGATGCGTCCTGCTGCTGCTTGAGCTGCGCCTGGAGCTGGTCGATCGTGCGCTGAAGCTCAGCCGACGTCTTGCTCGCCTGCTCGCGCGCCTCCGCTGCCGCCTTGTCGCTCGCAAGGGCACGCTCCTGCTCGGCAGAGGTGAGTTTAGCGGTCAGCTCGGCGATCTTCGCGTCGCGCTCGGACAGGCTGTCGGCGAGCTGACCGGCAGCGGCCGCCTTGAGCTCGGCGAC
>CASEEY010000014.1 GCA_949287055.1 uncultured Collinsella sp. | reverse complement strand
CTCCTCCTCGCGGCGGCGCTCGGCGGCGATGCGCTCCTTCTCGGCCTCGGCGGCGCGCTCGGCCTCCTCGCGCTCGGCGGCCTCCTTCTCAGCCTGCTTTGCGGCCTCGATCTCGGCAGCGCGGGCCTCGAGAACCGGAGCCAGCTTCTTCTTCACCATGGAGACGTACGCGTCCTCGAGCGTGGACGAGGCCGACTTGGCGGGGATCTTCATCTCCGCCAGATGGTCGAGCAGCTCCTTGGACGACATTCCAAATTCTTTGGCCAGGCTTGATACGCGGACTTTCGCCATATGCCATTCACCTACCTCTCGGGCGCACGGCGCCCTGCTTGCAATCTCACGTACGCGGATGATCGGTGCCTACCGGCACCCCCGCGCGCTAGATGAGATCCTCCGCATCCTCGAAGGCGTCCCCCTCATCGAAGCCGGACGCGTCGTGCACGCCGCAGAATCGAGAACCGGGACGCGCCTGGTTGCGGCAGCGGATGCCGTTCTCGCCCACATAGGCGCAGCGCTCGGGCTCGTCATCGGAAAGCAGGTCCTCGGTCGGCTCGGGAGCGACCGGGACGTTGCGCAGGATGTCGGCGGCGAGCGTCTCGTTCTTGATATCGATGTGCCAGCCGGTCAGACGGGCGGCGAGGCGGGCGTTCTGACCCTCCTTGCCGATCGCGAGCGACAGCTGGTCGTCGGGGACGATGACGCCGGCGTAGTTCTTCTCCTCGTCGATGAGCACGCGGGTGACCTTCGCAGGCGACAGGGCGTTGGCGACATAGGCCGCGGGGTCCTCATCCCACAGGATCACGTCGACGCGCTCGCCGCGCAGCTCGGAGACGACGGCGCGCACGCGGCTGCCCTTGGGGCCGACGCAGGCGCCGACCGGGTCGAGGCGGTCGTCCAGCGAGTGCACCGCGACCTTGGAGCGCTGGCCGGGCTCGCGGGCGATGGACTTGATCTCGACGGTGCCCTCGTAGATCTCGGGCACCTCGCCCTCGAACAGACGGCGGATCAGCGCGGGATGGGTACGCGAGATCACGATGGGCGGACGGGAGTGCTCGCCGCGCACAGGAGGCAGCGTCGAGTTCGGGTCGCGCACGTCGATGATGACGGCCCTGATGCGCTGGTTGTGGAGGTAGCGCTCGCCGTGCGGGCGCTCGTTGCGCTCGTTCTCGTAGCGGCGCTGGTCGAAGTGAGGCAGCTCGGCCTCGACGCCCTCGCGGATCTTGACGATGGTGAAGTCGGGCGTGGACTGCAGCACGGTACCGGTGATGACGTCGCCGATGCGGCTCGAGAACTCCTCGTAGATCTGCTCGCGCGCGGAGTTGCGCACGATGGCGTTGATCTCTGCCTTGGCGTGCTGCGCGGCGATGCGGGAGGTGTCCTTGGGCGTGACGTCGATCTCCTCGAACTCGGTGTAGTTGCCCTCCTCGTCCATGGAGTCGTCGATGGGCACGAGCTTGTAGACGTAGATCTTGCCCGTGGCGCGGTCGATCGTGACCTTCGCGCCCCAGTCCAGATGCAGGATCTCGGCGTAGCTCTTCGCGAGCGACTGCTCGAGACGGTCGATAAGGTAGAGCTGGTCGATATGCTTCTCCTGGCACAGCGCCATGAGGGCTTCCATCATCTCCGATGCCATTACTGATCACCCTTTCCGCCCTTGAAGTCGAAGACCGGCTTCAAGGTGCACTTCTTCACATTGTCATAGGGAAACGTCACGGTCTGCTCATCGTCGAGCGCAAGGGTCACGCCCGCATCGTCGGACGCGGCGATACGGCCCGTGAACTTGCGACGGCCTTCGGTCGCCGTCGAGACGAGCTCGACCTCCTCGCCGGTGAATCGGACGAAATCGATCGGACGGCGCAGCGGGCGCGCCATGCCGGGGCTCGACACCTCGAGGGTGTAGGAACCGGCGATGGGATCGAGCTTCTCGATGGCGTCGCTCACCCACGGATTCTGCGCTGTGACCTCGTCGAGCGAAATCCCCTCGCCGTCGACGCGATCGATGCGCACGCGCACGCACGGAGCCTTGGTCGCCCCGACGATCTCGACGTCGACGATATCGATGCCCCGCGGCTCGGCAAGGGCTTCGAGCGTGTCGATGATCTGCTGCTCAAGTGCGCTTTTGACCATGTAGCACCTCCCCATACAAGAAAGGAAGCGCGGGCGAACCCGCACTCCCTTACCGTTACAACTTCAATTGCCGGTCAATCATAGCATACGCTGGTCATAAGGGGAAAACCCACCCGCGCGCCGCAGCGATGGCCGAGCTTCCCTCCGCAAATTGCACACAATCGCGCGCGGCAGCCATGCCACCCGAAGACCGCATCCGGCTCCACATGCGAACGCCCCGCTCGCTCGAGAGCGAACGGGGCGCGGAAAGACCGTCGAGGTGGCGTTACTCGTCGAGGTACGCCGAGGGTGCCGCGGGGACGCCGCGCTTCCACTCGATCGCGTTCACGACGAAGAACACCACGCAGGAAACGAAGCAGCCGAACACCACGGGCAGAATGCCGAACAGGAAGTCACCGCCCGACAGCACCTGCCAGAAGATGAAGCCGATGGTGCCGCCCACCAGCGAGAGGATGCCAGAGTTCTTCGTGGCGTTCTTGACCACGAGTCCCAAGCCGTAGGCAGCAAACGGGCCGGCGCAGCGGATGCCGAAGGCGAACGTGTTCATGGTCACGATCGGCACGCCGAACATCGAGATGCAGATGGCGATGACGGCGAACACGACGTTGCAGGCACGGGTATAGAACACGGTCTGCTTGTCGGTGAGCTCACGGCCGCCGAACTTGAGATACAGGTCCTTCATGAGGATCGTCGACATGCACAGCAGGTTGGAGTCGGCCGACGACATGGTCGCGCAGATGATGGCTGCGCAGACGATACCGGAGACGAAGCCCGGCGCATGGGCGGTCGTGACCTCGAGCATGGCGTTGGCGCCGGCGTTCGGCAGGTCGGGCATGGTCGCGGCGGCGCACAGGCCGAGCAACGTCGGGAAGAACGCCATGGCGGCCATGAGGACAGCGGACAGCCACGCCGCGCCCGTAGCGGTCTTCTCATCCTTGGCGGACTCGAAGCGCGTGACCATCTCGGGACCGGCGAGGAACGTGCAGAAGTAGTTGAATATGTAGCCGATGATGGTCACGACGCCGATGGTCGTGAAGTCGAGCTGCGCAGGCGGCAGCGCGGCGGAGACGGCATCCCAACCGCCGCATCCCTCGATGACGATGGGCGTGGCGATGGCAAGTCCGACGAGGATGACGCAGAACTGGATGAGGTCGGCCACCTGGTCGGCGACCATGCCGCCGAACGTGGTGTAGAAGATCACGACGAAGCCGGCCGCGACGAGCGCGACGTTGGTGGGGATGCCGAGCAGCGTGGAGACGACGCTGCCGGCGGCGGTGATCTGCGAGGAGGTCAGGCAGAACAGCGACAGGACGGAGAGCACAGCGGTGATCGTGCTCGAGGCGTCACCGAAGCGACGACCGACGACCTCGGGAATGGTCACAGCCATGGTCTTGCGGATCTTCGGAGCGAAGTACGCGAGCGGGATCATGGCGATCGATGCCGCGAGCACGTACCACACCGCGCTGATGCCCCACTCGCCATAGGCGCGCTGCGCCAGACCGGTCGTGGAGCCACCGCCGATGTTGTTAGCGGACAGCGAGAAGGCAACGAAGAGCAGACCCATGCGTCGGCCTGCAACCATGTAGTCCTCGCTGTTCTTGATGTTGAGCTTGCCGACGATGAAGCCGATGGACAGCATCACGACAAGGTACACGCCCACGATGACCAGGGCCTGCGTTTGAAGATGCATCTGATCCCCTCTTCCCTCTTCGATCGGAATACCGCAGGTGCAATAATAATTTCTTTCACGCTATGAGAGTTTATTATTGCAGTCATTCCCAACAGTGATGGTTTGGGCGAACGGTACGTTCTGGCGGGCGGACGGAAGCGCTCCTGACACCGACAAACCCCCTCGCAAACCAGCCCAAACGGCACAGAAAAAGGCACCCCGCGTACGTCGCGGGGTGCCCAGTCCGTCGGCGAGAAAGAAACCCGTTACTTCACCACGAGGTTCACGAGCTTGCCGGGAACGCAGATGGCCTTGACGACCGTCTTGCCCTCGAGCCAGCGCGCAGCGGCGCGCTCGGCTGCAGCCTGCATCTCCTCGGCGGTCGCATCGGTGGCGACCATGGTGTGGGCACGCATCTTGCCGAGCACCTGCACGGCGATCTCGACCTCGTCCTCGACGGTCTCGGCCAGATCAAACGCCGGCCAGCTCGCCGTATAGCCGTACGAGTCGTTGCCGAGGGCGGCATGCCACAGCTCGTCGGCCCAGAACGGGCAGATGGGCGCCATGACCGAGACGATATCGGTCGCGACGAGCGAGCACAGCGCCGCGTCGAGCTTCTCGCCGGCGTTGATGTAGGCGCTCGCCGCGTTCACGAGCTCCATGATCGCGGAGATGGCGGTGTTGAACTGCTGGCGATCGAAGTCCTCGGTGCACTTGGCGATCGTGCGATGGCGCTCGCGGTACAGCTTCATGGCAGCCGCCGACAGCGAGGCCTTGTCCAGCTCGGCATGGGCGTCGCCGGCGTTGGCGAGGGTCCATACGATGCGCCAGGCGCGCTTGAGGAAGCGGTTGGCGCCCGCGACGGCGTCCTCGTCCCAGTCGAAATCCTTCTCGGGCGGGGCGATGAACAGGATGGCCAGGCGCATGGTGTCGGCGCCGTACGGCTCGATCACGCTCGACGGCGGCACCACGTTGCCCTTGGACTTGGACATGGTCTCGCCGTTGGCGTCTTTGACCATGCCCTGGCACAGCAGGTTGGTGAACGGCTCATCGACGTCGAGCATGCCCATATCGCGCAGGGCCTTGGTGAAGAAGCGCGAGTACAGCAGGTGCAGGATCGCGTGCTCGATGCCGCCGATGTAGTTGTCGACCGGCATCCAGCGGTCGGCGGCCTCGCGGGAGAACGGGAGCTGCTCGTTGTGCGGGTCGCAGTAGCGCAGGTAATACCAGCTGGAGCACGTGAACGTGTCCATGGTATCGGTCTCGCGACGTGCCGGGGCGCCGCAGACCGGGCATGTGGTCTCGTAGAAGTCGGCGCACTCGGCCAGGGTCTCGCCCGCACCGAGGTCGAGGTTGTCAGGCAGCATAACCGGAAGCTGATCCTCGGGCACCGGCACGATGCCGCAGTGCTCGCAGTGAATGGCCGGGATGGGATTGCCCCAGTAGCGCTGGCGGGAGATCAGCCAGTCGCGCAGACGGAACTCGACCTTGCGACGGCCGGTGCCGGCAGCCTCGAGGTCGGCCACGATGGCGGCCTCGCCCTCGGAGTGCTTGCCGCCGCGCATGCCGGTGTACTTGCCGGACTGCACGAGCGTGCCCTCGGCCGCGTGCGCGCAATCCCAATCGACGGTCTCGGCGTGATAGGTGTCGATGGACTCCCCCGCCTCCTCGATCGCCGCGCGCTCGTCGTCCATGAGGATGATGGGCACGATGGGCAGATCGTACTTGCGGGCGAACTCGAAGTCGCGCTGGTCGCCACAGGGCACGGCCATAACGGCGCCGGTGCCGTAATCGGATACGACGTAGTCGGCCACCCACACGGGGACCTTCATCCCCGAGACGGGGTTCACGACGTAGCGGCCCGTGAAGGCGCCGTGCTTCTCGAGCGTACCCTGGGCGCGCTCGACGGCAGAGATCTTCTTCGCGCCCTCGACGATCGCCGTGACGGCATCCTCGTACTCGGTGCCCGCGACAAGGTCGTGCAGCCCCTCGTACTCGGGAGCGAGCAGGAAGAAGGTGCAGCCGAACAGCGTGTCGGCACGGGTGGTGAACACGGTGATCTTCGTGTCGGTCGGCTCGCCCTGCTCGTCGCAAAGGGTGAAGTCGACCTCGGCGCCCTCGGAACGACCGATCCAGTTGGCCTGCATCTGCTTGACGCGCTCAGGCCATCCGGGAAGCTTCTCGAGGTCGTCGAGGAGCTCCTGGGCGTAATCGGTGATCTTGAAGTACCACTGCTCGAGGTCGCGCTTCTCGGGCTCGGAGCCGCAGCGCCAGCACTTGCCCTCGGTCACCTGCTCGTTGGCAAGAACCGTCTTGCAGGTGGGGCACCAGTTGACCGGGCTCTTCTTGCGATAGACCAGGCCGCGCTCCCACATCTTCTCGAAGATCCACTGGCCCCAGCGATAGTAGTCCGGGCTGCAGGTCTTGACCAAGCGGTCCATGTCATACGAGAAGCCCATGCGGCGCATGGTGGCAAGCGCCTGGTCCATGTTCTTATAGGTCCATGCCCCTGCCTGCGTGTTGTGCTTGATGGCGGCGTTCTCGGCGGGCAGGCCGAACGCGTCGAAGCCGATGGGATGCAGGACGTCGAAGCCGCGCATGCGCGCCTGGCGCGCCATGGCGTCGCCGATCGTGTAGTTGCGCGCATGTCCCATGTGCAGGTCGCCCGAAGGATACGGGAACATCTCGAGCACGTACTTCTTGGGCTTGTCGGGATCGGTATCGACCGCGAAGACGTTATCGCGGTCCCAGGCCTCGATCCACTTGTTCTCGATCGATGCCGCGTCGTACGCGGGAATCTCGGTATGCTCAGTGCAATCGCACATACAGGCTCCTTTGCGGATACAAACAGTAACGTTCCAAATTCTAGCAAAACGCTCGCTCATGATGGAGCGGACTGAGCCGGATATGCCCCATTCCCCATGATGACGGCTCAACCCTACGTGTTCGCCTCGCTCGCAGGAAGCATCCCATGGCGTGTGCGCCCCTTGGCGATATTCCAGCTTGCTAGATTCGCAGCTTTAGGGGGTTTTGGCGACTTGGAAGCCGATTTTGGCGTCACGGTTTATCGCGAGAGCTGTTACCTGCTCTTTTGCTGACGACCAATGCGGACTATTTCGGCGATGCGCCCCAAGCCCCTTAAAACTGAAAATCAAGCAACTTGGTAGCGAGCAAGCGCTCCGCATATGCGATTCGAAATGCGTTCATCGAGCACGCGATGACACGTGACCGTAAAAGCAAGACAGGGGCCCTGCGGCATCCGCCACAGAGCCCCTGTCGGCATAAGGGATCGAAAGCGTAACGAAGTTTACTGATAGCTCACCGTCTGCTGGGAGTCCTTGACGACGACGTCGTGAGCGCCGCCCTCGACGATGGAAGTCGCCGAGACGAGCGTCAGGCGGGCCTTCTGCTGCAGCTCCTTGATGGTGAGTGCGCCGCAGTTGCACATGGTCGACTTGACCTTGTACAGGGTGCTGCTCACGCCGTCCTTGAGCGAACCGGCATAGGGCACGTAGGAGTCGACGCCCTCGACGAAGGAGAGCTTGGCCGCTCCGCCCAGATCGTAGCGCTGCCAGTTGCGGGCGCGCGCGGAGCCCTCGCCCCAGTACTCCTTCATGTACTGGCCGTTGACGTTCACGCGGGTAGTCGGGCTCTCATCGAAGCGGGCGAAGTAACGGCCGAGCATCATGAAGTCGGCACCCATGGCGAGCGCAAGCGTCATGTGGTAGTCGTACACGATGCCGCCGTCGGAGCACACGGGCACGTAGACGCCGGTCTCCTCGAAGTACTCGTCACGCGCGCGGCACACGTCGATGAGGGCCGTGGCCTGGCCGCGACCGATGCCCTTGGTCTCGCGGGTGATGCAGATGGAGCCGCCGCCGATGCCAACCTTGATGAAGTCGGCACCGCAGTCAGCGAGGAAGCGGAAGCCGTCGGCGTCCACGACGTTGCCGGCGCCGACCTTGACGCTCTCGCCGTAGTTGGCTCGGATCCACTCGATGGTGCGCTTCTGCCACTCGGAGAAGCCCTCGGAGGAGTCGATGCACAAGACGTCAGCGCCTGCCTCGATAAGCAGCGGCACGCGCTCCGCGTAGTCGCGGGTGTTGATGCCGGCGCCCACCATGTAGCGCTTGTTGGCGTCGAGCAGCTCGTTGGGGTTGGTCTTGTGCGAGTCGTAGTCCTTGCGGAACACGATGCCCACCAGGTGGT
The DNA here is from genome assembly GCA_949287055.1 of uncultured Collinsella sp. Taxonomy (GTDB): domain Bacteria; phylum Actinomycetota; class Coriobacteriia; order Coriobacteriales; family Coriobacteriaceae; genus Collinsella. Next base: position 13,648 of record CASEEY010000014.1, on the reverse strand, counting down.
CGTTCTCGTCGACGCACGGCAGGGCGTTCAGCTTGTTGTCCCAGATGACGTCATTGGCGCGCTTGAGGGTGATGTCCTTGTCGCCCACGATGAGCTTCTCGCGCGGCGTCATGAACTCAGAGACCTTCTTGGAGTGGTCGTCGCGGGAGGGACGGTAGTCGCGACTCGTCACGATGCCGAGCAGGCGGCCGCGCGGGGTGCCGTCGTCGGTGACGGGCATGGTGGAGTGACCGGTCTTGTCCTTGAGGGCCATGACCTGCTCCATGGTCATGTCGGGGGTCAGCGTGGAGTCGGACTCGACGAAGCCGGCCTTGTGGTCCTTGACGGCCTTGACCATGGCCGCCTCCTGCTCGGGGGTCTGGGAGCCGTAGATGAAGCTCATGCCGCCCTCGGTGGCGAGCGCCACGCCCATGTCCACGCCGGACACGGACTGCATGATGGCGGAGACCATGGGGATGTTCAGGCTGATGGAAGGCTCCTCGCCGCGCTTGTAGCGCACGAGCGGGGTCTTGAGCGAAACGTTGTTGGGGATGCACTCGGAAGACGAGTAACCGGGCACCAGGAGATACTCAGAGAACGTATGGGACTCACCGGGGAAAAACATTGCCATGGATACTCCTCCTCAGAGTTCGGGCGCGATCCGACATCGGGCGCAGCGGCACCGACGACACGTCGCGCGGTTTCGCGGTCGAACCGTATGGCAGGTCGGTTCGTTGAGCCATTGTAGTGCAACAATGCTGCTACAATGCCGTGTGGCACAAGATTACAAGCATTTTGCCCACGGCCTTCGAAACGCCGAGGATGGGCTTTAGCGCAAAGGAGTGCGCAGATGGCGATTGTGGCGACAGCACGGCTCAAGTTCAAAAATCCCGACGTCGAGGCGCCCGGAGCATTCGGCTACGGCATCGCGCTGCTGCTCGCCGGTGTCGAGGAGGAGCACTCCCTCAACCGCGCCGCCAAGCGCATGGGCATGGCCTACTCCAAAGCGTGGCGCATCGTGCGCGAGGCGGAGGCACAACTGGGGTACGACCTGCTCGCACGCGACGGCGCCCGCGGGTCGACGCTCACCGACAAGGGAAAGCGCGCGCTCGAGGTGTTCTGGTCCATCCAGCGCGACGTCGACGCGATCTTGGCGCAACGCGCCCATGAGCTCGAGGACCTGTAGCGCGTGATGCCAGCCAACCGCGGCCTGTGGTCAGATGCAACCTCGCGCCCCGCGACCGCCGATTAGCCGATCAGCGCCTTGAGTCCGATGATGATCAGCACCACGCCGCCCGCGATCGTGGCGCGCGGACCGAAGTGAGCCCCGAGCCTGCGCCCGACGACCAGCACGGCCAGGCAGCACAGAAGCGTCGTGACGCCGATGGCGCCGCCATAGAGCACGATATCCTTGCCGCCCGCGGCGAACGACACGCCGACGACAAACGCATCGATGGAGGTGGCGACGGCCTCCATGAAGATCGTCGGCCAGGTAAGACGGCTCGCGGGGCAGCTCTCCGGCTCATGGAGCTCGCGCACCGCCTCCCACACCATCTTGCCGCCCACGAACGCGAGGATGACAAACGAGACGATACCGGCGTACGCCTCGATGAGCGGAGCCACGAGCGTGCCGCCGAAATAGCCGGCAATGGGCATACCCATCTGAAACAGCGCGAAGGCGATCGGCATGGCGAGCTTTTTTGAGCGCGGCATGTCGGGTTCGCACAGCGAGTTGGACAAAGTGACGGCCATGGCGTCCATGGCGAGCGCGACGCCCAAAACGAGCGCCTCAGCCAGATTGGCGAAGGTAAACGAAGCGATCATGACATCCTCCCCGATTGTCAGATCGTAGAGTTATCGATTCAGATTGTGAGAGGCGATGGGCGCCGGCTGCGCCGATCAGGCGTGAGGAGGATTGCAGAACAGGCGCAGGGCCTGCTCGAGGCTGTCGACGATGTCCAGCGGATCATCGAGCCCGGCGAACAGGCGGATGTAGTGCGACTCGTCACCGCACAGAGGAGAGAGGCGCGTGAGCCTCCCGCCGGCAGGATGCGTACGGTTGGAGCAGGAGCACGCCGCTATGAACGCCCCGGCGCGGGCGCAATCGGGCAGCTCGAAATCGACGGCGGGCCCGAAGCCGTGCATGAGTGCGCGTGCGGCGATATCGAAATCAGGGTGAGACTTCAGGCCAGGGTAACCGACAGAGGCGACAGCGGGATTCGCAGCGAGATACTCAGCCACGACGCGCGCGCAATCGGCATGACGCTGCATGCGCTCGGCCAGCGAGCTCAGGCCGTCGGCGACAGCGGCGACGTCGCGCTCGTCGATATCGGACACCGCATGCGACATCTCCCCACCCAGACGCTGGGCAAGCAGGCAGTACGCCTTGCGCGCGGCGTCGTCGCGCTGCGCCTTCCTGCCACGACCCCGATAATCGCGGGCGACGGCGATACCGACCACCGGCGCATTCAAAGATCCGCCGGCGACGCGATCGAGCGCCTCGAACGCGATGTGCGCGCCGAGTTCGAGCGGGTGGCATCCCCACGACGAGGGGACGGTATTGTCGACCAAAAGAATCGCGCCGACGCGGCGGGCGGCCTCGGCAAGGGCGCGGATATCGGGCACGCGCAGGCCGCGGCATCCAATCGATTCGACGAACCAGTACAGCTGGTCGAAGGAGGCGCCGGCACCGTCGGCATAGGAGGCATGGCCCTCGACGAAGCGCTGGGACGCCGGATGGGCGTGCGCGTTCGTGGCGGCGACATACGCTTCAGGCGTCAAGTCGGCAGCAAACGAAAGCGAACGGGCGCCGAAGCGGGCGCAGAACTCGTCGGTCGCATCGGTCGCACGCATGACGAGTCGGTCGCCCGGTCCGATCAGACCGAGCTTGGCTATGGCTTCGGCAACGTTTTGGGCGCGCAGAAACCAGGCGCAGCGCGCACCCTGCGCCTCCGCATAGCTTCGCGTAAGCTCCTGAAACGACTGAGTCACGTTCGTCCAACCTCCCCGGGCACCCTAACCCCACCAGTATAACGGGCAAAACCGCATCGTGCTGTCGCGTTAACGCTTTTTAGCAGGAGGGCGGTTCCGAAGCCCTTGAGGGACCCTACCAAAACGCCCCTTTCGAGCGCCGAAGCGTTCGAAAGGGGCGTCTGCGTTCATCTGCGCGCCATGACCTAGCTGCGGCGCTCCGAGATCTCGGCGCTCACCTGCGCGATGAACTCCTCGACCGTGGAGGCGTGCGTCTCGTTCGTGCGGTCGCGCACGGAGATGTTGCCGGCCTCGGCCTCCTTCTCGCCCAGGATGAGCATGTAAGGCACGCGGTCCACGCCGCGGGCCTCGCGGATCTTGTAGCCGATCTTCTCGTCGCGATCGTCCACGACCACGCGGATGCCGGCGGCATCGAGCTGGTCGGCGACGGTATGGGCATACGCGCGGCTCTTCTCGGACACGGGCAGGACCTTCACCTGCACCGGCGCGAGCCACGTGGGGAACTTGCCCGCGTAGTGCTCGATCAGGATGCCGATGAAGCGCTCGATGGAGCCGAAGGCCACGCGGTGCAGCATGATGGGGCGCTTCTTGGTGCCGTCGGCGTCGGTGTACTCCAGATCGAAGTTGATCGGCATCTGGAAGTCGAGCTGGACGGTGCCGCACTGCCAGGTGCGACCGAGCGAGTCCTCCAGATGGAAGTCGATCTTGGGGCCGTAGAAGGCGCCGTCGCCCTCGTTGATGACGTAGTCCTTGCCCAGACGCTCGAGCGCCTCGCGCAGGCCGGCCTCGGCGCGCTCCCAGTCCTCATCGGAACCCATGGAGTCCTCGGGGCGCGTGGAGAGCTCGAGATGATAGGTGAAGCCGAACTTCTGGTACACGGAGTCGATGAGGTTCACCACGCCCACGATCTCGTCGGTGAGCTGGTCGGGGCGCACGAACAGGTGCGCGTCGTCCTGGTTGAAGCAGCGCACGCGGAACAGGCCGTGCAGGGCGCCCTTGAGCTCGTGACGGTGCACCAGGCCGATCTCGCCGGCACGGATGGGGAGCTCACGGTAGCTGTGCGGATGGCTCTTGTACACGAGCACGCCGCCCGGGCAGTTCATCGGCTTGATGCAGTACTCCTCGTCATCGATGATGGTGGAGTACATGTTGTCCTTGTAGTGGTCCCAGTGACCGGAGGTCTTCCACAGCTGCTTGTTCATGATGAGCGGCGTGGAGATCTCCACGTAACCGGCGGCGTGGTGGATCTCGCGCCAGTAATCGAGCAGCTGGTTTTTCAAGATCATGCCGTTGGGCAGGAAGAACGGGAAGCCGGGCGCCTCGTCGCGCATCATGAACAGGTCCATGTCGCGGCCGATCCTGCGGTGGTCGCGCTTCTTGGCCTCCTCGATCATGCGCAGGTGCTCGTCGAGCTCCTCCTTGGTGGCAAACGCCGTGCCGTTCACGCGCGTGAGCATCTTGTTGTTCTTGTCGGCCTTCCAATAGGCGCCCGAGACGCCCGTGAGCTTAAAGGCCTTCAAGGCCTTGGTGTAGGTGATGTGCGGGCCGACGCACATATCGATGTAGTCGCCCTGCTGGAAGAACGTGATGCGCGCATCCTCGTCAAGGTCGCCGATATGCTCGACCTTGTACTTCTCGCCGCGCTCCTCCATGAGGGCGATCGCCTCGGCGCGCGGAAGCTCGAAGGTCTGGAACTTGAGGTTCTCCTTGACGATCTTTTTCATCTCGTCCTCGATGGCGGGAAGATCGTCTTCGGACAGCGTCTCATCGCCCAGGTCGACATCGTAGTAGAAGCCGTTGTCGGTGGCGGGACCGTAGGCGAAATCGGCCTGCGGATACAGACGCTTGATGGCCTGCGCCATGATATGGGCGGCGGAGTGACGGATGACGTGCGTGACCTCGTCGGCGGGCAGCTCGGCAATAGATCCGTCGTTGAACAGCGCTTTCATGGGTTCTCCTTAGCGGTATACCCGCCCATGCAGGCACGCCGGAGCGGCGCGCCCCGGGCGGGGCTCATTCGATCGCGTCGCGCCGCGGGCGACGAGCGCCCGGCGCGTATGTGGCGCCTGTCCGTGACCTCGCGGGCAAGTAGAGGGCAGACGCCTAGATAGTCTGAATCAGAGGGATGAGATGGGGCGCACGAAGCATCGTGGCAAGCCTTTCAAGTCGGATGCCGTAAAGCGAAAGGGGCCGCTCGCGCGGCCCGGACATGGTTACTGGATGTGGGTACGGCAGTACGGGCACACCTTCCAGTGCGCATCCAGCGGGCGATGGCACGAGGGGCAGACGTTGCGCACCTGCGTGTTGCACACCGGGCAGACGACGAAGTCCTTCTCGATGGGAGAACCGCACTGGGGGCACGTGCCGTACGCGGAGAGCTGACGCTCGCGCAGCGCCATATCGAGCTCCTGCTCCTCGCGATCGGCGAGGTAGGAGCTGGGGCGCAGCACGAGATAGGCGATCAGGCCGACCAGCGGGATGAGGCCGACGATGCCCCATGCCCAGAAGGCGCGGACGCCACGGCGCTTCGCGTCGATGAACACATAGACGACCGACAGCACGTACAGTGCGGCGATGAAGCCCACGAACAGGTAGATGGCCATCTGAAGCTGGGGAGACATGAGCTCCTGAAGTATGGTGTCGAGCATGAGCCACTCAGCCTTTCAGTCCCGAAAATCGCACAAACTCGGTTTGACATTCTATACCGAACGCACGATTACCGCCAGCTGACACGCTTTCGTCATACGTCCGACGAAACGAAGGCGCCGTTTCGCCCTATGCAAGATCGAGCCGCCGCGGGTCTTTCGGGTAGGAGTTCAGCACCTCAGCGCCATCCTCGGTCACCAAGACGAGGTCCTCGATGCGCACGCCCGTGCGCCCGGGGATATAGATTCCCGGTTCGATGGAGAAGGTCATGCCGGGGCGCGCCGCATCGGTGTTGACGGCGGACACGTCGCCCGGCTCATGGTCCTGCAGGCCTATGGAATGGCCAAGCCGGTGCGTGAAGTAGGCCCCGTAGCCCGCCTCCTCGATGATGCGGCGAGCGCAGCGGTCCAGATCGCACAGCGGAACACCCGGCGCGACAAGCGCCTCCGCCGCTTCGTTCGCACGCAGCACGACGTCGTAGATGCGCCGCGTCTCCTCGTCCACCTCGCCCCAGAAAAACGTCCGGGTCATGTCGGAGCAGTACCCGTGTGCCTGGCCGCCGATATCGAACAGCACGACCTGGCCGGCGCGCAGCGCGGTGTCATCGGGCTCGTGATGCGGGTCGGCCGCGTTGGCGCCAAAGCTCACGATCGGCGGGAACGAAAACGCCTCGGCTCCGCGCGCACGGTACAGATCGAGCATGCGGCCCGCAACCTCGCGCTCCGTGACGCCCTCGTGCAGCAGGGCGGGAAGCTCCCCCATCACCGCATCGTTGATACGGCTCGAGGCGCGCATGAGCTCCCGCTCGCGTGCATCCTTGATGGCGCGGGTCCGCTCCACGGCGAAAGAACCCAAGAAGAATTCGGATGCGAGCCCGCGCTCCATGAAGGGCAGCAGAAATCCCGAGCGCATCTGGGCATCGATGCCCAACGGGAGATGTGAATCGATGGAGCGGGCAAGAACCTCAGCGATATCGTCGGTGTCATCGAAGATGACGACCTCGGCGTTATCGTAGGCGTCGATGGGATAGAGGGCGTTGCAGAAGATGATCGGAGCCGCCGCCGGGCGCAGCAGCACCCCCGAGAACCGTTCGAACATCTCGGCATAGAAGCCCGTCAGGTAGAAAATCGACCAGGGATCGGTTACGAGCAGCTGCGCGTTCGCGTGCCTCTCGCCCAACATACCCGTGACGCGCGCGACGCGGCCCTCATCGACATGTCCCATGTTCGCACCCTCCAATCGGCTCTGCATGCCCCAACATCATACGTCTGATGGCAGGGCATGCGACCGTACGATGTGGTACAGGGGCGCCCGTCCGATGGAACATGCAGCAAAAAGAAGACGCCTCGCACCCAGGGGTGCGAGGCGCGCAAACACAGCTCGCGGGCTTTCACGCCCATAAAGGTGCCGAAAACCTAGAGGAATCGGTACTGCACGGTATCGACGCCGACGGACAAGAACCCGAGCGCACGGGCAACCGCAGGCTGTATGTCGATCACACGGCCGTGCACATAGGGGCCGCGGTCGTTGACGACGGCGATGACGGAACGGCCGTTGTAGCGGATCTCGACATAGGTACCGAGCGGCACGTTGAGCATGGCCACGCCCATGGAGGTCTCGGTGACGATATCGCCGCTCGCCGTCACACCGCCCATGAAGCCGTCGCCGGTGCCGTAATGGGAAGCGACGCCGGACAGCCAACCGCTCTCGTTGCTCGAGGATCCCGAATCGGGCTCGGGCTCGGGGTCGGGCGCAGGAGCGGGCGTCTGCTGGGAGCCCTCGGAGCTACCCGATTCGTCGGCAGACGGTGCACCATCGGTAGCAGTTCCGCCCTCGGCACTCCCCTGCTGGGATTCGGACGCGGACCCGGATCCCCCGCTCATCTGCTGCTCGACCTTGGCTGCCTCGGCAGCTGCGGCACGGGCAGCGGCGGCCTCGGCGGCGTCCTCGCTCGCAGCGCGCTGCTGCAGGGCGGCGCGGGCGGCAGAGACCTGCTCGAGGGCCTCGGCGGCGCGCTTCTCCTGCTCGGCGACCTCGTCGCGCGTAGCGGAGATCTTGGCGAGCTTCTCGTTGAGGTCCGCACGCGCCTGCTCGTAGTCGTTCAGGGCGTCGACGTTGTCATCCTGGACTGCCGTGAGGTATTTGGTCTGCGTGATGAAATCGGACAGCGAGTCGGCGCAGAACAGCATGGAGACGATATTGGACGAGGACTGGCGCATCTTGTACAGATTGGCCGCGGCATCGGAAGCGCGGTCGCGCTGCTCAGGGATAACATCCTGCTCAATGTGCATGATCTCATCGGCGAGATCATCGATCTGGCCGTCGAGCTCGGCAACCTTAGCGGTCGCCTCTTCGTGGGCGGCAGCGGCATCCTGCACCTGTGCGGTCAGGCTCGCAAGCTCGGCCAACGTCTGCTGAGACGCAGCGAACGCCCGATTGCCGAACGGCGCACAGACGCCAGCGCCCGCGATGGCGAGCGTCAGGCCCACCGTGCAGGCGATACGCGCGGGGCGCGAGAATCGGAATCCGGATTCGATATCCGTCATAGGCAAGCGACTCCTATCTGTCCATTACGTCGCTCACCAGTATAGGTCAGACATTCACCTTAAAGTAGAACTTGAAGATTTCTACACGAGCCCACGGTCTGCATGCGCTGAGCTGGTGCTTTCGTCATCTCGCAGCCGTACATGCCGCAAGATTCAGACCTCGAGCATTCAGATTGTCGAAGGTTGACGGACCGAAGCGCGCAGCCGTGCGCGAGCTCAGGCCCTGAGGAACCCTGCGACCTCGCCCGCAAGCGTAATCGTACCGGCGGCGACAAGCGGTTCGCCCGCCGCCCCAAACGCCGCAAGTGCGTCCGCGACCGTGGGGTGCACCGCGACCAGGTCGGATGGTCCCCTCCCCTCTCGCGCGAGCTCATCGGTGACGATAGCCGCAAGCTCACGCGGGGCAAGCGCGCGATCGGACGCGGTGGCGGTCACGGCGATGCGCGGGAACGCCGGAACAAGGATACGGACGATGCCGGTAACATCCTTATCGGATAGCGCCGCGATGAGCAGCGTGGGTCGCGCGTTGATGTCGGAATCGATCTCGTCGAGCGCATCGACGAAGTTCTCGCAGCTCTGCGGATTGTGACAGGCGTCGATGAGCACGAGCGGATCGGTGCGCACCACGTCGAAGCGCCCGGGTGTGGGGCAGACGGCAAGGCTTGCCTGCAGGCGGCCGGCATCGAGCGCGCGGCCCAGATACGCCTCGCAAAGACAGACGGCACATGCAGCGTTTTGCGGCTGGTAGCTCGGCTTCGAAATGCGTAGCTCATAGGTGGCGCGCGCGGTGGGAACCGAAAACGCGAGCGCATCGCCTAAGCGCTTGGGCAGCGCACGGACCTCATGGGTCGCCACGAGCGGATGCACGCCGCAGGCCTCACAGCGCTCGTCCATCACGCGCTGGACCGACGGCTCGTGCGTCCCCTCCCCCAGCACCACGACGCGCCCCGGCTTGATCACGGCGGCCTTCTCTCGGGCTATGGCCTCGAGTGTATCGCCTAAGATGCGCATATGGTCCAAGCCGATGCCCGTGATGGCGACCGCGACGGGATCGGTCGCGCTCGTCGCGTCCCAGCGGCCGCCCATGCCCACCTCGAGCACGGCGACATCGATGCGCGCCTCAGCGAACACGACGAGTGCCGCCACGGTCAGCAAATCAAACGGCGTGATGGTGTACGCGAGGGCGCCCGCTGCCGTGCGCGCAGCGTTGACGCGCCGGCCCGCCTCGACAGCGACCGAGACGCCGTGGGCGAATGCCGCATCCGAGACGACGCGGCCGTCGATTTCCATGCGCTCGGGATAGTGCACGAGCTGGGGCGAGGTGTACAGGGCGGTACGCAGGCCCTCCCCGTGCAGGATGGCTGCGGTGAAGCGCGTCGTCGACGTCTTGCCGTTGGTGCCTGCGACCTGCAGGCAGTCAAAGTGCTCATCGGGACGCTCGAGCTCGTCGAGCATGTCGATGACGGTTTCGAGCAAAGGGCCGGCATCGCCCGAGATGCGGCCGGTGTCGGCGGCGAGGGCAACAGCCTCGTCGAAACTGAGCTCGGGCACCTCGAAGGGCACCATATAGGCTCCTGCGCGCTTCGGCATGGAATATCAGCTCCTACGTTTCTCGTGATCCGGAGTGATCGGGGCAATCAAGGCGAACCAGATGGTAGCACTCATGGCGGCGCCGGGCGATGCGGGCGATGCGACGCTTCACGCTCCGCGCAAAGGACGCTGAGGTCCACCAAACAAAAAGTGTGCGTATCTTTTGGGGAGCATGTTCCCATCCGCCGGATATGCGCTCTTAAAACCGCAGATGAATCCTGCGGCAACATGAGGGGCTACAGCTCGTATGGACGAATGGGCCCTAAAAAGTACGCACAATTTCATTGCCGCGGACGTTGGACCCACCCGTCGCCGCCACTTGAGATCGCAGGGCGTCGTGCAACGGCCATGCCAAAACAATTTGTATGGCGCGCGACCGGCATCTAGGCAAAACCAATGAGCGCTTGGTCGCCACGCGAGAAACGGGCCCCGGGCGATGCGTGTCTCCACGCATCGCCCGGGGCCCATCCTTACACGGACTCGCCGCAGGCGCCCCCCAACCGCTGTGAAACGCCAGCGGGACGCAAACCCTCACACCACTTCGGCAGCCGGACGGCGAAAGCGGAAGCCCGAAGCAGCCGCCTTACGCGAAATCGGCGAGCTGGGCCGTCAGCGCCGCGATCTCGGCCTCGAGCTCGGCGGCGCGCTCGCGCTTCTTGGCAACGACCTCGGGTGCCGCCTTGGCGATGAAGCCCTCGTTGGAAAGCGTCTTGTTGGCGCTCGCGAGCTCCTTTTCGTCCTTGGCGATAGCCTTCTCGATACGCGCCTTCTCGGCGGCGAAATCCACCAGATCGCCCACGATCACGTACGCATCGAAATCAGGGCCGGCAAGGGCGATGGCGGCCTCGGGCTTCGCGAAGCCCTCCTCGCGCGCAACCGTGAGCTCGCTTGCGTTCGCCAGGCTGCAGATAAAGCCGTTCATGCCGTCGATGGCCTGCGCGGCGACGTCGCTATGGGCGCACACCACGACCGGCAGCGCCTCCTTGGGGCTCAGACGGTAGCGGGCGCGCGTGGAGCGCACGTCGGTCACCACGGCGCGCGTCAGCTCGAAGGCAAGCTCAGCGGGCTCGTCGACCCACTTCTCGTAATCGGCGGGCTCGGGCCATGCGGCGACCATGAGGGCGCTCGCGCGCTCGCCGTCCATGTCGAGGCAGCTCGCGGGCATGGCATCCCAGATGGCCTCGGTCACGAACGGCATAAGCGGGTGCATGAGGCGCAGGGAGGTGTCCAGCACGAAGATGAGGTTGCGCTGCGCCTGCAGGCGTGCTCCCTCGTCCTTCAGGCGGGCCTTGGTGACCTCGACGTACCAGTCGCAGACCTCGTTCCAGAAGAACTGCTGCACGCTGCGGGCGACATCGCCGAAGGTATAGGTCTCGACGCCGTCGGTCACGCTCTTCACGGTCTTGGCAAGGCGGCTGAACATCCAAGCGTCAGCGGCGGTCTGGGCGACCGGCTCGCCCGGCGTGTAGCCCTCCATGTTCATGAGGAGGAAGCGGCTCGCGTTCCAGATCTTCGTGACGAAGGCGCGCGCCTGCTCGGTGCGGGGGCTGCCCAAGAACTCATGCGTCTTCTTGTCGATGTCGGCATCGAACTTGACGTCCTGGTTGTTGGTGAACAGAGACAGCAGGTTGAAGCGCATGGCGTCAGCACCGTACTTGTCCATGAGATCCATGGGGTCCACGCCGTTGCCCTTGGATTTGGACATACGGCTGCCGTCCTTGGCGAGGATCGTCGGGTAGATGACGACGTCGCGGAAGGGCTCCTCGCCCAGGAAGTACTCGGAGCTCATGATCATGCGGGCGACCCACAGCGCGATGATGTCGCGCGCCGTGACGAGTGCCGTGGTGGGATGATGGCCCTCGAGCGCCGCCGGATTCTGGGGCCAACCCTGCGTGGCGAAGGTCCACAGCTGCGAGCTGAACCAGGTGTCGAGCACGTTCTCGTCCTGATGCACGTGATGGCCGCCGCACTTCGGGCACACGTCGACGTCCTCCATGAGCGCGTCCTCCCAGCCGCAGTCCTCGCAGTAGAACACGGGGATGCGGTGGCCCCACCACAGCTGGCGGGAGATGCACCAGTCCTTCAGGTTTTCCATCCAGGTGAGGTAGGACTGCTTCCAGCGATCGGCGTTAAAGCGGACGCGTCCGCTCTCGACGGCGTCGATAGCCGGCTGCTTGAGCTTGTCGACCGCGACGAACCACTGCTCGGACAGCCACGGCTCGAGCGTGGTGTCGCAGCGGTAGCAGTGCATGACGGAGTGGTCGTGCTCCTCGATGTGGTCGAGCAAACCGTGCTCCTCGAACCATGCGACGACGGCCTCACGGCACTCGTCGCGGGTCATGCCGCTAAACTCGCCGTAGCCCTCGACCACGACGGCGTGCTCGTCGAAGATGTTGATCTGCGGCAGGTCGTGCGCGGCGCCCATGGCGTAGTCGTTGGGGTCGTGCGCGGGCGTGACCTTGACAAAACCCGAGCCGAAGCCGGCGTCGACATGCCAATCCTCAAAGATCGGAATCTCGCGGTTCACGATGGGCAGCATCACGGTCTTGCCCACGAAGGCGGCCTTCTCGGGATCCTTCGGCGAGACGGCCACACCGGTGTCGCCGAGCATGGTCTCGGGACGTGTGGTGGCGACGACGATGTAGTCCTGGCCGTTCACGGACTCGGTCAGCGGATAGCGCAGGTGCCACAGATGACCGGACTCCTCCTTGTACTCCGCCTCGTCGTCGGAGATGGCCGTCGTGCACGACGGGCACCAGTTGACGATGCGCTTGCCGCGGTAGATGAGACCGTCATGGTACCAGTCGCAGAAGACCTTGCGGACCGCCTCGGCGTAGTCGGCGTCCATGGTGAAGCGCTCGTGCTCGAAGTCGACCGAGCAACCCATGCGCTTGATCTGCTCCTTGATGGTGCCGCCGTACTCGTGCGTCCAGTCCCAGCAGGCATCCAGGAAGGCCTCGCGCCCCATCTCGAGGCGGTTCTTGCCCTCCTCCTTGAGCTTCTTGTCCACCTTGGTCTGCGTGGCGATGCCGGCGTGGTCGGTACCCAAGATCCACTGGGTGGAGCGGCCGCGCATGCGCGCCTGGCGCACGATGGCATCCTGGATGGAGTCGTCGAGCGCATGCCCCATGTGCAGCTTGCCGGTCACATTGGGCGGCGGGATGGTGACGGTGCAGTCTCCCACGCCCGGACGGCGCTGGTAGTAGCCGCCATCGAGCCACTTCTGCAGAATCTTCGGCTCGTTTTCCATATGTCTTGGGCATCTCTTCCATGCGAAATTCCCTTTCTGTTGCGATACACAAGAGATGAGGTTACCACGAATGCACGAGCGCGCCGCGCGAGCAGGCAAGATTAACCGACCGTGCACATGCCGCCCGCGGGGACAGGGTGCCTGCCCCCTTCCATGGAATCATGGAGACAGGCGCTATTTCGAAAGGAAGAAGCGGTCATGCCTTGCTCGCCATGATCTTCGCGAACGGAATCTTGCTGTTCGCGCCGTATTGGTCGATCAGGAAAGCCGTCGCCTCAGGCATTCGCGATGTGCGAGAGGCAGCCGAGGGCGACGGCGGCTGGCGCCGGAAAGCGCGATAGTCCGCCAGATGGACACGACGCGCATCATCGGGACACCTCTGGAAGCAAAAGGCCGCTGCGAACCAACGCAGCGGCCTTTTGCAGAAAATACGTCAAAGCGACCCCGTCTCAAACGGGCAGGAAATTAGTCGAGGTCGACGTCGAAGACACGGCGGGGCTGCTCCTCGCCGCGCACAGCGGCGGCGGTCACCACGACGCGCGTCACACCCTGCTCGCTCGGCAGGTCAAACATCGTCTGCTGGAGCAGATCCTCGCAGATGCTGCGCAGGCCGCGCGCGCCGGTCTTGCGCGCAAGCGCGAGCTTG
>CASEEY010000013.1 GCA_949287055.1 uncultured Collinsella sp. | reverse complement strand
TATCCCTTCTGGCTAGACTGAATAGCACACTTTTTGTCCTATAACCCGCTTTTTTCCCACTGACGGGAAAAAAAGTGCCTGTCCCCATTTTCCCACGGGAGGCCGAGCGGCCCGGTTTCGTGGCATATGGTTCAACCTTTTTGGGATATTAGTGCCTGCCCCCATTTTCTCAAGCCGGGAGCATGGGGACAGGCACACATTTCCCACGCATCTCCCCTCGGGTGCATCCTGACGTGCTGATTCACAAGAAAATACGTGAAAATACGTGAATAGATGTGATACTATAATGCCGTCACCAATGTTGCCTTTTATGAAAGAAGGTGACGCGTCATGGGGCGTAAAGCGAAGGTGTCGCACAGGTTCGAAGTGATCGACGGCGGCCTGACCGTTCGTGCACGGAGCAGGGCGCGAGCGCTCGATCGGTTCGAGAAGGTGGTGCGGGTGGCGGCGATACTTGCGGCATATGGTCTGATTTTCGCTGCCTGCGCCCTCTACGGGTTCCACATAAGGATGGCGCTGGGACATGTGCCCCTGTGGAGTGTGCTTCTGGCATGTCTGCCTGCGACGTGGTTGATGTCGTTGGTCGAGGGCGCCGCTGCGGGCGCGGCGGCGTATGCCCGCGAGGACGTTGAAGAGATGCTTGAGACTGCCGAGCTGTGGTGGGCGCGCTTGCGTCGTGCTTGGCAACTTCGAGGGCGCGCGCGGTAGGGAGGCGGCCGGTATGATGAAAGACCAGCGGGATCTATGCGGGTTGTGCGAGAAGGAGTGCTCTGAGGCGATTATCCGCATCACAGGGTCGCTTGGGGCTCACGGCGACCGTTCTGATGCCCTGCATCGCGCGCTGTGCGCCATGCCCGAGGCAATGTGGGCCCACGTGCCCGCATCGGCGGAGCTTCGCATCGACGACCCTGCGTCGTCGGGAGGTCTGCTGCGTGTCGATGAGACGGGCTGTGCGTTCATCGATCTCAAGATCTTGATGGAGCGTTTCTGGAACGAGCGGTTGAGTGAGGATTTGGCCGACCTTGCAGACGTTTTCGCTATGGATATCGACGATGCCCTCGCGATGCTCGACCCGAAGGACGACGCCCTCGGCGAGTCCCTGATGGAGGACGGGGGCGTCCTGGAGCAGGTCGGCATCACGGGCGGAGGTTTTTTCGAGATCGATGGCGGCACGCTGCAGGTTTCGACCTACGATGACGGAACATGGCACGTGGACATGTATTTGCAGGATGCCGCCGATGACGCGGTATCGGGCGACGTTGGGACATTTGATGTCGAGCTTGCCGTGGCGTCCGATGGTTGTCCCGGCGTTATCGGCGAGCTAGCCTTCGCTGGCTGTGATGGGATTGCGACGGTGGACTTGCCGGCATCGACCCGCGAGATTCAGTTCTGCGCCTTCGCGGCGTGTGGGGACCTCTCGCGTGTCGATCTTCCCGATGGCCTTACGAGCGTGTATCCGGGAGCCTTCGCCTATTCGGGCATGACCGATGTCTCGTGGCCGCGCAGCTGCACGACGGTTCCCGCCCACGCCTTCGCCGGGTGCGAGCGCTTGCGCCATGTGGAGCTGCCCGAAGGCGTACACTCCATCGAGTCGAACGCGTTTGCCGGCTGCACGGGGTTGCGCACGGTCGATATCCCGGCGTCCTGCACCAAGATTGCGCTCGATGCGTTCGACAAGGGAGTCGAGCTCAGGCGCAGGGGTTGACGGGCGCCGGTCCTGCCGCCGACTCCTACCACCAGGGATACGAGTGGGCGACATGTGCCGCGTCGTCGGCAAACAGGCGGTAGGGGTCGAGCGTGCGCTCCCACGTCTGACACTTCTGTTCATATGCGGCCCGCGCCAAGACCCCTGCCTCCCATGCGCACGATAGCTCGTGCAGCCCTTCGTGGAGCACGTACCAGTTCACTGCAAGGTCTAGAGCGGCGCCCATGTAGGCCGCTGGGTCCTTATGAGTGAATCGCATAACCGCCGCCCATGCGGATCTGAACATGCTCGCCTCGTGCTTCCGATGCAGATAAGCCCTGCAGGCCTCGATATCGATCGCAAGGGCGGGGTGCCCGCTGGCCATTGCAAGGGCGCCCGCATGCTCGCCGATCGCGTCAGGGCCACCGGGGATCACGACGGCGCACCAGAGCTCCCCGTCTGCGCGGTCGAACAGGGCATGTTCCCGTCTGCGAACGACGTCGGCGATGCCCCGATACCGCTCGTAGAGGCCTTCGCCCGGATCTTGCAGGCCGATCTCATGGCGACGTGGGCAGGGTAGCGGCGCCTCCCGCTCCAAGGGCTGCCCGCATGCCGTGGTGGCGCTGAGGGCACGGTCATAGCGCTTGTCGAAATAGACAACGGTGATGAGATGCGACATCGTTGCTCCTCCCAAACAAGGTGTCGGTCAAAAAACACGACAGAATATCTTGCCTTTAATACGACTATATAGCACAATACAAGTGTATACAAGAGGGGTATATAGTTGTAATTAAGAAGAGACGTGCCATGGAAAGCAAGAGCGGAGGGCATCATGACCAAAACGACCGACAGCCATACGATCGTCGTCTTCGAATT
The DNA here is from genome assembly GCA_949287055.1 of uncultured Collinsella sp. GTDB lineage: Bacteria > Actinomycetota > Coriobacteriia > Coriobacteriales > Coriobacteriaceae > Collinsella. The sequence goes on along the minus strand of CASEEY010000013.1, from coordinate 19,040 downwards.
CTCGGCCGAAGACAGCATCTGCCGCATCTCCTGCGCCGAGGCGCACGGACAAGATCCCCTAGAGCGTCCCGTATGGTGGATGCGCGACGAGTTTCCCGTCGATTCTCGGCGCGTGGAGTTGTGGGAACGCTACAAGGGCGCCTTGGTGGAGAGTCCCTACGATAAAGGGGTGCTCATCGCATCAGGGGGCGAGGACGCGGTCGAGCTGCGCGAGCTGTACCTCGAGGTGGTGTCGCAGGCGATGGATCGCGCGGGCGAGCAGGGGGAGAAGTTCGATGAGGACACGGTCTGGGCGTTCGTGTTTCCGTATGCGCTGGCGGGCAGGCATGAGACGCTCGCCGCGCACACGAGCCTGCTCTCGTCTGCCGCCTGGAGAGCCGATCTGGATGAGGGCCGCTTTCTGGCGCTCGACCGGTCGCGTGTTGCCGACTGGGCAAAGGAGTGGACGTCGCATGAGGACGAGAGCGCTCTCGACGCCGCCTGCGACATCGCGCTCGCGTGGAGCCGCGCGCAGCGCCGCGCCGCCGAGCTGAGGGAGCTTGCTGCCCCCGGTACCCGTTGGGATGAAGAGGGGAGACCGACCGACTTCGGGCTGCTGGGGGCGATGGCGAGAGGCGCGGTGGCCTCGGCATGGCAATGGGAGCTCGGCATCCTGGTGGAAAGCCTGGCCGAGGCGGTGCAGGACGAGGCGAGCGTGCGGGTGACCGGCGAGCAGTCGTGGTTCCGGCATGAGCGGGGCTCGACGAAGTTCTATGCGGACGATTCGACCCATGTGGTATCCGGTCAGGTCGTGCAGGACCTGACCGCGCGCGACCCGAGTGATGTCGCCGACGGCATCATGGCGGCTATGATGTCATATGTGTCGAGCGTTATTGGCAGCAAGAGCATCGGTGCGCGCTTGGAGTTTCAGGCGAGGCCCGATCTGGTGGACGCGGACCTTTTCGAGCGGGCGCAGTGGCCCGTGAAGCACGCGTTTCCGCATGTGATGCACGATTTCCCGTGGCCCGATCCGGTTGTGGGGCGCGGTGAGACGCTGGTGTCGGACGAGCAGACGCAGCGTCAGCCATATCGCATCAATATACGGGAGCACCTCGAAGACGAGGCCTATGCGCGTGGCAAGCTCCTCTCGGCGATTATGATGAGCTACATCGACAGGCTGTTTCCCGACGTGGCGGACGCCTATGCGGAACTCGTCTGGAAGCACCTGCTGGATTGCGCGATAGCCGAGCAATGGGGGCTCGATGAGCTAGCTCGCGACGGCGCAGAGGGGCTGTGGCCCCGAGACGGTCGCCTCACCTGGTAAGGCGCGCTTACCGTTCGGCGAAAGGGCTGCATTGCCTGATGGCGTACGATGTCGCATTTTCGTGCTAGCATCAGGTGTGAACGGACTTGAGGGCGCCGCCCGCGGTGCGGGTGCGATATGACGTGAGGACTTGGGCGATGAGGGAATACACCGTTATCGAGCTCGCGAAGCTCATGGGTGTGAACGAGGAGACCGTGCGCCGCTGGCGTATCCGCGGCCGCAACGGGGTGCAGCTCATGGTGCCCAGCGCGGGCGACCGCCCGGGCCGCAAGGGCTACCGCATATCGGAGGACGCCCTGAGGCGCTTCCTGTCGATGAACCCGAGCCTGATCACGCCGGAGCTGGAGGACGCCCTGGGCGAGGAGCGCGGTACGCTTGCGTATACGCTCGCATTTCGGGCCGAGGCGACGTCGCCTGAGCCCGTCATGTCCGCGTCGGGGTCGGACGAGTCGTTGCGCCCGGATGCGCCGGAGCGTGAGCCGATGCCGGCTGCTCGCGAACGGACGCCCGACGATCCCGTCGCACGGGAGCGCGCCGTCATGCACCAGCTCCTGAACGAGAAGCTGGCGCTGCGCGAGGACCTGCTGCGCAGGCTCGACCAGGTAGACGAGGAGATCGCGGTTCTGCGCATGCACTGCGCGGACGAGGGCGCACCCTCGGCGACGTAGGACATCCCGTCCGGCCACATCGGGCCCGTGCGATGCAAAGGGGGCAACCCATGGGTGACATCGGTATCGTTTCCGCACATCATGCGCCCGAGGCCGCCTGCGGCGGCGATGGGCTCGATGGGATTCTGTATCAGGCGGCCGAGCGCGGCCTGCTGCCTTCCGGCGGGGTTGTTGCCGTAGTCTGCGCCGGACCGGATCGGGCCGAGCTCGGCGTGTTCACGCATGCGGACGAAAGTCGCAGGATTGTGGACGCGCTGCGCGATTGCGTGGAGTACGGGGACTGCCTCTGCGAGCTCGCATCGCTTGTCGATACCGGCACCGACGGGCCGCGCGGCCCTGTCGAGACGCTCGCCCCGTTGCTCGATTCTGCGACAGATGAGTACAGCTTGCTGCGGCTCAGGCGTGAGGGCCGCCCGGTTGACGAGGCGCGCGGCCGCGCGGCGTCGGCCTTCGCCGCGTGCGCCGATACCCTGCGCGAGCGCTGGCAGGACGACGCAAGGGCATCCGGGGTCAACCGCGTCCTGTTGTGCGGACCGCTTGCCTCATGGGACCCGGTTCGCGCGCTTGCCGCACGGCTGTTCCCGGGTACGCCGCAGGTGCTCGACGCGTCGTTGACCTTCGAGTCGGCGGACGGGTCGCACACGGACCGCCTGAATCACCTGTGCCGGCTCGAGGAGGTGTACAGGCACCTCACCCAGCCCGATGAGGTCGTTGGATCAAAGGTGTTCGTCGAGCTTCTCATCGCGCATGCCGCGGATGCGTTTTGGCATACCTTGGCGGATAGCATGGTCGACCGATGGCGCGACCTTGTGCGGGCTGCGGTCTTTCGTTGGCAGACGGGGGCGAGTGCGCGCGTCGGCAGAGGGTCGTTTGCAGCGCAATTGGTCATGCTCCCCTTGGCGCTCGAGTACGAACGCTTTCTTACGGGGATGGACAACGCGCCCGAGGCGCGGCTCGAGGCATTCGAGAGCACAGACTTCGTCAAATGGAACAAGTACGTTGAGGCGCTCGCCACGGTGGGCCCGCACGCCCTGGGCGCCGTTGCCTATGAGCGGACGCGCGCGGAGCTCTTCGCGATGCTCGGGCAGGTGCTTTGCGAGGCCGGTCTCGACGGCGGTGATCGAGCGGATGGACAGGGCGAGGAGGAGCCAGCGTCAGACGAGCAGCTGGACGAGTACTGCGCCCGTGCACATGAATGGCCGTTCTGGTGGCTTCAGTCGTGGGGGACCTTCGTGGGGTTCGGATCGATGTTCTGGCCGTTTCGGCGTCTCGTGGACGACCATGATCCCTTCAGGGAGGGTGCGCGGAGGCTCGGTGCCAACAAGGCGCTGCGCCCCTATGTCCGCATTCCGATCGAGAGCGAGTACAAGAGCTGGAATCCCGGTCTTGGTTCGGTTGATATCAACGCGTTCGGGCGGCTTGACGAGCTGGTCGACGAGCGGGCGATCAGGTCCGTCGAATATCGTCTCCACGCAGATATCGATACCGGTATCAAGGACGCCTGCCGCACGCGGCGCGATCCGCAGGTCGATATCTACGAGACCCGAAAGGGCACGCTGAGGGACTACGAGGATGCATGGCGGCATATCGAGGAGGGGTCGTGCCGCACGATTCCCGACGACGAGCTGCTCGCCCCGCGCTATGCCGCGCGGCACGTTTTGATCAGGACGTTGTGGGAGGGTCTCGACGCATGCGACCCCTGGCAGGCCTTTTCCGCCCCCATGCGACGTTGCGTCGAGGAGCTCGATAGGTATCTGCGCGACCGGCTGGGCGAGGATGTGGATAATGCTGGATAAAATACGACTATATTATAACCTATATACTGTTGAATTTTATCGTGTTTATGCTACAATATAGCCATAAACACGACGATAGCTGTTCAAGACGGTGGTTTATTTTAGTTAGAGCGAAGGTGTCAGGGTAGGGGTCGGTCCCCACAGAGGACGGAACGGTAAACGCCTGGGTATCTGATATTCTGAAAACCTCATGAGAGGGGTCGAACTATGGACGCAACGACAACGCTGGGCTTCGATCTACTTTCCGAGCAGCGTAGACGGGTGACCTATTTTGCCGATGCCATAGACGAGGCGCGTGATGGAGGGCTGAGTGCCCGCGAGGCGTGCCGGCAGCTGCTCGAAGGCAAGCTTGTTTCCCTGAACGGCCCCAACGCTTCACCGCATCGCAAAGCGCGCGTGGCGAATCGGGTGGGGTATCTTGCCGCGAACAGCGAGAAGCTGGTGGACGAGATTATGCTCAGGAGCACGCAATACGAGAAGGCACGCGATGAGGCGCAGGCGCGCCTTGCCGCCGGCGAGTCGGTCGACGAGGTTGCACGAGACATGACCGCCGATGCGTTGGATAGCGCGATGGCGCTGCTGGACGATACCCAAAGCTATGAGTTCCTGTCGGCGCTGCGCTCGCTTCAGGCCTTGAGTGCCCGGCGCGCCCGCGCCGCACTCAACGGCAAGGGCGTTTTGGACGGTGACGTGGAAGATATCGCGAGCACCCTGATGCCCGAGCCGCTTGCGGCGGGAGACGACGTTGCGGATCGCATCGCGATGATGAGAAGCGCCGTTCTCGCCGACGACAGCGTCGAGTACATGGTACTTGCTGACGAGGCGCGCCTGCTCGCCGAGCTGCTCCATGACGGCGCGACGGCTGATGAGGCGCTCGAGGAGGTGCGCGAGGTGATCGCCGAGAGCGATGAGCGCGCGGTGCTGTCCTGCGCGTTCTACGTCGAGCTGGAGATCGAGTACGGGAGCCGCGATATGCCCATGAACGCAGGGCTGGTCGCGGTCGCGGCAAACGCGCTGGTGGACGAGGCTCGCGTCGCCGAGGAACTCGATCCGCGCCGTAAGGACATCCAGACGTTCCGGCAGCGTGAGCAGGAGTTGGCTGCATCCTACGAACAGGCTGCCGATGAGAGGCTCGCCGCCATCGCGGCAGCGGTCAAGCGGGTCTCCGCCATTGTCGTGGGTGCGTCTATCTTGCTCGGCGAGGTTGCCCTCTGCATCTTCGTTGCGGTTACGCTCTGCGGCGTCGACACGTTTGTGATTGCTGCGGGTGCGATCATGGGGATCATGTTCGCCGGGGCCACGGTCGAGGAGGAGGACCTCATCTGGGATGTCATGGATGGTGCATCCGACGCCATCTCCGAAGGGTTCGCGCGCGCCGTCCTGTTCGTGCGCAGGCTCGTCGGACGCGTACGCTCCTGGGCGGCCTCGTTGGAGGATGACGACGGCGCCAGGTTAACGATGGTGTCGGAGAGCATCTCGGTGTAGCGAGCTTCCGGGCGGTTTTCGGAAGGGGGCGGGCGGTATGCAGCGGCCGTTGTTTGTGGGCGAGGGGCGAAGGTGTCACTCCCTGTCCGAGCTGCGTGACTTGTACGCGAGCGGCGCGAGAGGCGAACGTGCCGCGCTATTGGACGAGCTTTGCGCCCAGTACCGCTCGGGCAGGCTCGCCCCGTGGCTTTGCTCCTGCCTGCGCGAGGGCGTCCGCTCAAAACGGGTGACGTTTGCGACCGCGGAGGTGCGCCGCACCTCCGCCACGCTGCGGACGTGGATGGATGCCCGCTGCGAGAAAGCGCGCCAACTGCTCGGCTCGGCCGAGATGCCCGCCATGCATCTGACGTTCGACGTGCTGCGCGAGGGCGTGCTCGACCCCGATGCCGACGGACCGTTGCTTGAGGAGCTGCTCTGCGAGCTGGTCGGAGCCGAGGTCCCCGTGGCGCCGGGCGCAAAGGCGCCCGAGCCGGCCATCGCGAACGCATCCGCCGATGCGGGTATCGGGTCCGCCGCGGCGTGTGCGCCGGCGGTCGCCGACGATGCCGAAGCTGGCGGCACGGCCGCATCGCCTTCCGCAGCCGAGATGCTCGGCGCATTTCCCGTGTACACCGGTTTGCATGAGCAGAAGCGGCGGCACGAGTGCGCGCGGTTTCCGTGGTACGTGGAGGACGGGCTTGCGGACCTTGCCGACTGGTCGCGCGTCGCCTGCTCCGATGACGAGCTGCAGCAGATCTTGGCCGCTATTGCCGCCGCGCGCGCTGCACGCGTGGGGCAAGATCCGGGCGCGTCCACCTCGGAGGTCACGGAGATCCACCTGTGCCATGTGGCGGATGGCGAATTCAACCTCGGGAACGGCCGCTTCCCGCAGACGCGGTTTGTTGTCCATGGGAATCCGACGCTGATCGTGGACGACCCGCTGGCGGTGCAGATGGCGGGTGCCGTCGCCTGCGCCCCCTGCGCGGCCGAGGGAACGTCGTATATCGGAGCCTACCGCTTCGTCGTGCGGCGGCCGGCGTAGCCGGGGTCGTTGGGCGTCTGGTGAAAGGAGCGCGTACCATGGCCAAGTTCGAGGGTTGCATCGAGGCGTGCGGTGCACGTCTGGCCGACCTGGATGCGGGCGGCGTGGCCATCGTGGTCGTGCGCAGCGAGAGCGAAGAGGACATCCGCGACGTGGTCAAGACCTACGTCCACCAGTCCGATGCACTGAGCGGGCTCGATTACGATCCCGCATCGCGTGCCGTATCGGGAAAGACGTTCACCATGCGCGAAGCCACGAGCTTCGGCACCCTGAAGAAACGGGGCTTTTACGGGCCCTTCACCCGTGAGGATCTGCCGAGAAAACAAAACCATGACGCTTCGGAGGACGAGGCGTCCGACCTGCTCGTGGATGTGCTTGCCCGGGCAGTCAACCCAAATGATGCGCTCGAAGGCGCCCCCATTCTCATCTACATCCCCTCTCCGGACTACCTCGGGCAAGCCGACGCCGCGGGTCTTGCCGATGGGATTGCCCATCATGCACGCTATGGACGTGAGGTGCTCTACCTGCTGAAGCAGCTCGCCATCGCCAAGCGCCACGGGCGCCACCGCGTGCTCGTGGTTATCGGCGCCAAGCCGGAGCAGACCATCCCCGCGCTCGAGAACGAGGCCTATATCCTGGATGTCGCCTACCCGCGCGACGAGGAGATCCGCGCACTCATCCAGGAGGTGTACGAGGCCAACGACTGGTCCCGTGCCCCGATTCCGGCGTTCATCATGACCAACCTGTGCTCGCTGTTTCGGGGCTTCCGCCGCGACCGGATCCGGGAGACGCTGCAGGTTGCCTACGCCCATTATGACGACCCGTTCAAAAACGCTGCTGCCCCGCTGGTGGCAGACATCCGCGAGGCGAAGCTGCAACTGCTGAAGAAGACCGCCGGTCTGACCTGGCGGGAGCCGCATGACACCAGGCCGGGCGGCCTCGGCAACCTTCTTCAGTGGGTCGAGGGCAAGCGGATGGTGGTCGCCTACGGTGACGCGGCGCGCGGTTGCGGTATCAAGCTGCCGCAGGGCGTTTTGGCCACCGGTGTGCCCGGGACGGGCAAGTCGTTTGCGGCCGAGTGGGTGGCGCGCACGCTCGTGACGAGCGAGGCGGCGGGGGCGACGTTCCATCTGCCACTGTTCCAGCTCGACATGGGTGCCATCATGGGCCGCTATCAGGGCGAAAGCGAGGAGCGCTTCGCCCGTGCCCTCAAGCTGGTGGAGGCCATGGCGCCTTGCGTGCTGTTCATCGACGAGCTGGACAAGAGCTTCTCAGGCGCGGGGACGGGCGGCGAGAATAACGCCTCACTCGACCGCATCTTCGGGCGGTTTCTGGATTGGCTGCAGGATGCGGACCGGCGCGGTGCCCCCGTGTTCGTGTTCGCGACGGCAAACCATATCGAGCGGCTGCCGGGGGAGCTCATGCGCCTGGGCCGTTTCGACGAGAAGTTCTTTTTCTTCATGCCGACGGGTGCGGAGGTCGTCGATATCCTGTGCGTCCATCTGGCGCCCTATGCGCCCCTGATCGAGGGCATGGGCGATGACGGCGCGCTGCAGGTGCGCGGCCGGCTTATCGAATCGATTGCTCCTGCGTTCATGCACGCCGCGCTCGCAGAGGGGAAGTTCGTGACCGGTGCCGATGTGGCTACCGTGGTCAAGGAGACGTTCCAGCAGCTGTTCTCCGATGCCCTGGCGGCCCTCTCGCAGAAGGAGCGCGAGTCGTTCGCGTCTGCGGACAAGCCCGAGCTGACGTTTGCCGTCGACGACGTGACGCGTGTGCTTGCCGGAAAGCTCGCCGACACCCGCGTATACGGCGACACCGACCGCGACGAGCTCGCGCGCTACTGGCTGTGGGCCTCGCGCAAGAACCCGCGCAATGTGAGCGATGCGGAGCCGGTACTCCCGCCGACGGGCTACGACCGCTACCGCGGCCGCTTCCCGTGGCTCCCCGTCGAGGGCTGCACCAACCTGTCTTCGGCAGACGACCGGGCGTATCGAAAGGCGCTCGTGGACGGCCTGCAGGGGCTGCGCGAGATCGACCGGTATCGCGACATCGCCGACCTGCAGGAGGGGTACGACCATGCGCTCGCCGCGGCGCTCGCGCTCGAGCTGTTCGACATGGTCGGAGCCGCGGGCCGGCGGCACGGGTGATGGAGGAGATGTCGATGGGCAACGAGATGCTCGAACGGATGCCCGAAGCTGCGTTTCAGGAGATCTGGGCTTCGTGGCGGGAATACGATGCGCGCTTTGCCACTGCGGATGGCCGCGCTACAGTCGAGGAGTTCTGCGCCGGCGAGCTGGACCGCGCGCTGCCCGGGCTGCACGTCGGGGCGCGCTGGTCGTATGCCAAGCGCATGCTGGCGGCGAGCACGGCCATGCCGCTTCCCCCCTATCTCGAGGAGCTGCACGAGAAGTATCCGCACGCGTCGGTTCCATATTGGGAGAAAAGCGTGCTCGAATACTGCTGTGGGCCGTCAACACCGCACCAGCGCTATCGGGCGCTCTGTGCGTTTCGGCTGCTCCAGAGTCTTTTGCGAGGGCGCGACCAGGGTGTCCTGAAGGTGGTATCCCGCGGCAATTCTGTTGCGCTCGCGCAGCTTGCGCCACCCATCCCGGAGCCGGAGGGCATGCTCGCCACCGCACCTCCTGACAGCGAGGTGCTCGATGAGATACGCCGGGACGACTGTGTCGACCCGGTGGCGTTCTCCGGCGAGTTCGCATTTCTGGCCCAGGTCGCCCGCGCCGATGCGAACGCGGCAACGCTCGCGCGCTTCACGGCGCTGCTCGCCCGCATGGCGCAGCGTCACGCGCTGTGGCTGCTCGCCTCCTTCGTGCTCGCAGTGGGCGACGGCGACGTCGACGTGGCGCCGGCGCGGGTGGAGATCGAACCGCAGGTGCGCATGGCGCTGCCCGGCAAGACTCTTGGCGTGCGGGCGGAGCGGGTGCTGCGCGCGTTTGCGGGTGACGATCTGACGGGGGCGTTTGACGACATGTGCCGGCAGTGGTTCGTCGCGCATGCATGATGGCTCACGAGGATATCAGATGCTTGGAGGACGATATGGATGTGTACGGTGTCATCACGGTGGAGATGGACGAGGGGTTGGAATCGTGCCGGGTGATGCGCGAGTTGGTCGGGGGCGAGCGCACCGAGGCGTATCGCCTGTGTACGCCGGTTGAATTCGCATTTGAGTTCGATCCGCCCCCTGTCGAGAAGGCATCGCGCAGCGAGCTCGATAGGCTTGCCGGTACGTACAACCAGGTGGTGAGCGGCATATTGCAGGCAAACGGCCTGTTCTTCCGGGCGGCCGGGTCTGTCCAGTGGGCCGTCGTCCTTCCGAGTGCACTGTGGGAGGACGACACGATCGAGACGCATGCGCGCGCGATCAGCCGCCTGCCTGTGGGGAAGGTGCTGTTCATCTCGCACGACGCCGCATCCGATGCATCCGTGCCGCACTCGTCGTCTGTGCTGGAGCGGGCGCACGCCATCGCAAAGGACTGGGCACTGGCGTACATCCGCGTGCGGCGCCAGCACGTGTTGATTACCGATGCGAGTGACGGCCCGGACGACATGGGCCGGCTGGGCGCCTTGGGGGCCGGCGTGCTCTCGTCGCTGTGGCGCTCGGCCGCATCGGACATACTTGACACGTGGGGGCAGGCGATACGCCAGGAGTCTCAGGTATGCGCCTGCCAGCGCATGTCCCCGTATAGGCGCGAGAACGGGTTGAAGATGCTGACGGCATACAGCTCGCGCGATATCGTCTCCGACCAGATGGACGAGTACCTGGCCGCCTTCGATGCCGAAGCGTTCCTGCAGGGCTTCACGGAGCCGGTGCTGGGTCTTATCGACCGGTACGGAGAGGACCCCGCGATGCATATGGCCCTGCGTTCGTACCAGGTGCCTGCCGCCGCGACCGAGCCTTTCGTGCAGGGCGTACGTGAGGCGCTGTCCACTGAGATCGCCGACGCGCTGCGGCGCGAGTTCTGGCGGGCGCCCATGCCGCACGTGAGGGAGTGGACGATGGTCAACTTGGAGGAGGCCGGTGCGTCCGCATGGGACGAGGGCTATAGCGACCCCGAGCTGGAGGCCCACCTTCTCGCTACGCGCCCCCTGCTCGAGCGGTTGCTCGCGGGGATCGGCATAGCGGCGACATCCGCGCCTGCGGATAACCTGGTGCGTACGGTGCTCAACGGCCTCGAGGAGCAGCGCCTGTGCGACTGGCCCCTTATTGGCGCCCTGTGGGAGACGCGCGACAGCTCGATTCGCGCGTATCGGATGAATCGCGACGGGGATCCCGTGGCATGCTGGACGTCCGACTAGCCTTCCTTTGCACCCCGCCCGGTACGGTTGACGATGACGATGCCCTCCATCACGGGCATGCCGGTCTCAGGCCCGATGTTGCCGAGACCGAGCACCGCGCTGCCGTCGGTCAGGACGGCGACAGTGTTGCCGCGACCGGTGAGCTCGAAGCTCTTGGCGGGTCCTGCTGGATCTCCAGGCAGGGCGCGGCGACGCCGGGCGTGTAGGCGATCGAGAGCGCCTCGGCCGAATCGACCGGGGCCTTGGACTCGATGGACAGTTTGCCGTGCCATTCGTAGTGCTTCTCGAGCGCGATGGCTGCGTAGTCGGTGGATATGGGAATCCTTCTTCTGAATCTGGGGAGTCTGAGATAAGGTTACCCCAGATACAGGCGGCCTGCCGTTTCGCTTTTCCGTGCGCTCCGGTCCAGCATATCCAGCTTAACGCCTCAACGGGAGGGCAAGAGGAGTATGCCCTGTGGGCGCGTCTGCGCTACCATGCAGGGGTAGGGAGGTGCCTCAAGCATGCAGGACGGACAGCTTCATTATCGCTATGAGAACGCGAGCGCGAACCTCAGGCTCGAACACTACGTATATCGCATCGGTTCGTACCACTACAACTGGCACACCGATTTCGAGCTGCTGGTGGTCGTGAAGGGTTCGGTCGAACTGTGCGCGAGCGGTGCGCGCTACGTGCTCGATGAGGACGATATGATTCTCATCAACCCCAACGAGGGCCATGCGACGCTTGGCTTGGGGCAGGACAACACCGCCATGGTCCTCCATATCGATCCTGCGTTCTTCCGTGGGTATTTCGGTACCGACGAGATGGTGTCCCTGCGGCTCGTATCCGATCCCGTGCGGCGATCCGACCCGCGTCTGGCGACCATCCGCCGCTGCCTGGCGCAGATGATGGTGCTGAGTGCTCGAAGCGACCCCGCATCGCGCCTTCACTACGACGCATCGTTCTATCGCCTGATGTCGGCGATCGTTCCAGAGGGGTCCGGACACGATGACGCCGATGCGTTCCGGATCGACCATGGCGGCAACGATGTGGTCAACAAGTTGGTCGCCTATATCGAGAAGAACTATCACCGCCGTGTCACCTTGGCCGATCTTGCACGCAAGACCGGCTACAACGCGAGCTACATCTCCCAATTGTTTAAGGATAAGCTCGGTATCAATTTCTCGGATTACCTCACACGCGTGCGATTGGCGGCGGCAACTGCAGCGTTGAGCTCGAGCGACGCGCGTGTGAGCGACATCGCCGCCGAGTATGGATTCGCCGACCTCAAGGCGTTCAATGGCGCGTTCAAAAAGACGTTCGGGAAGTCGCCTACGGAATACCGCGGACTGCTGTCTGCCGACAATCGAGCGACCGATTCGGCTTTCAAACAGGTATTCGTCTCCGCCGATGACGAATACGTCGGCATGAAGCTGGCGGGCTACATCGCCGGGCGATCGGATGAGGACGCCGCGCTTACCGTGCGGAAAACGGTCCCCTTTGATGACAAGGCGATGGACGACCTGCGGCGTTCACTCGAGGAGATGCGCGCCTCGCTCGAGCAGGCGACGGAGATCGCCGCCGAGCTTGCAACGCACTGAGCAGGTGTCGCCGACCCTCTTGTCCCATAGGGCATCTCCGCTTACCGGCGCTTGCCGACCGTTCGCCGCGCATCGGCGGGCACCTGCGAAATACGGTTTTCTAAAGAATCGACTCAGGGCACATCTTTAGCCTCCTATGTGTGCCGAAATGTCCATTTTCATTACTCAAGAATCAAATAACCGCAGGTAGACGATGTCCTTCATAGAAAGGTGCCCTTTATATCCAGGGCGCTGCATCGCGGTGCCGCGCCTTTCGCTCGGCGTATCGCCGTGACGGGAGAGCGCCTGCAAAAATGGAAGGAACCTCGCTTCTCCGCGCCGTAATCTTCAAATCGTCGAAGCCCGAAAGAGTCCGACGACAGCAATTAACTTGCAGGTCACGGTATTCGGGCAAACAGAATCCCATCCAGATAGGGGAGGTAGAGCAAGTGGAGAAGAACGAGAGCTTGGAGCGGCTGACAAACATCGTCGCCGACTTCACCAGCCTGGTGGGCAAGCGTCTTCCCGACGACGTCACCGCAAAGCTCAAGGAGCTGAGCGAGCGGGAGACGAACCCCATGGCGCAGATGATCTACAAGACCATGGCCGCCAACCAGGAGAAGGCATGGGAGCTGAACCGTCCCTCGTGCCAAGACACGGGCCTCATCCAGATGTTCGTGAGCGTGGGCAGTAAGTTCCCCTACATCGACGAGCTGGCCGACGTGCTCAAGGAGGCGATGTTCCGCGCCACGCAGAAGGCGCCGTTGCGCCACAACACCGTCGAGACCTTCGATGAGAAGAACACCTACACCAACGTCGGTACCAAGTCCCCGTGGCTGTACTGGGATATCGTTCCGGGCGATGACAAGGTCAAGATCCACGTGTACATGGCGGGCGGCGGTTGCTCGCTGCCCGGTTCCGGAAAGACCTTCATGCCCGGTGAGGGCTACGAGGCGGTCGTGAAGTTCGTGCTCGACCTCATGACCTCCTACGGTCTGAACGCCTGCCCGCCGCTCATGGTCGGCATCGGCATCGGCACCTCGATCGATTCCGCGGCCTATATGTCCAAGCTCGCGCTCATGCGTCCGGTGGGCAGCCGCAACGGCAATTCGCTGGCGGCACAGCTCGAAGAGGAGCTCATCGAGGCCATCGACAAGGTCGGGCTCGGCCCACAGGGCCTGGGCGGTTCCGCTTCGGTCATGGACGTGCATATCGAGAACTCCGCGCGTCATCCGTCCGTGCTGTCCTGCGCGGTGAACGTGGGTTGCTGGTCGCATCGCCGAGGCACCATCGTGATCGATTCCGATCTCAACTACGAGCTTCTTACTCACAAGGGGGTTGAGCTGTGAAAAAGGTACTCCACACGCCGGTTTCCGCTGAAGATTTGAAAGACATCCACGTCGGTGACGTCGTCTATCTGACCGGCCACATCACCACCTGCCGCGACGTCGCGCACCGCCGCCTCATCGAGCTCGGCCGCGAGCTGCCCATCGACCTCGAAGGGGGCGCCATCTTCCACGCCGGCCCCATCGTGCGCAGCACGAAGAACGAGGACGGTACCGAGACGCACGAGATGATCTCGCTCGGCCCCACCACCTCCATGCGCATGGAGAAGTTCGAGAAAGAGTTCATCGAGCAGACCGGCGTCAAGGTCATCGTCGGCAAGGGCGGCATGGGCCCCAACACCGAGGCGGGTTGCAAGATCGGCTCCGCCATCCACTGTGTGTTCCCCGCGGGCTGTGCGGTACTCGCCGCCACCGAGGTCGAAGAGATCGAGGATGCCAACTGGCGCGAGCTCGGCATGCCCGAGACCCTGTGGACCTGCCGCGTGAACGAGCTCGGCCCGCTGATCGTCTCCATCGATGCCGAGGGCAACAACCTGTTCGAGCAGAACAAGGTTACGTACAACGAGCGCAAAGAGGACGTGCTCGACGATCTGTACGACAAAGTGCACTTCATCAAGTAGCACATCCCTTTAGGTGGCCCACCTTTCTTTTCGCGCTGAAGAAACCCGTGTGCGGACGGGCGGCGCCCATTCCTTTCGCTGGGCGCGGCGATCCATGCGTCTTTATTTCGCCGCGCCCTTCTCTTTAAGGTGACGTCTCGGTTCGGACGGATTCCCTTCGTTTCGACAATGCAATAGTTCTTTGCTTTAGGAGGTGCTTCCCCCTTGCTGACCGTTTTGGCTCTTGCGATGATCGTGTGCTTCATCGTGCTGCTGTCCATGAAGAAGCTTTCGGTCTTTAACGCGCTCACCTTGGTCCCGCTCGTTTTCGGCGTCATCGCGATGTTTGTCACCGGTGCGAGCTTCTCCGACCTGTTTACCTGGATCAAAGAAGGCGTATTCTACACGGTTGACTACGAGACGCAGAGTACGTCGATGGGCGTCATTTCGCCCGGCCTGACGATTCTGTTCTCGATTCTGTATTTCGACCTTATGCTCGGTGTCGGCCTGTTTGATCCCGTCGCTGCGTTCTTCATCAAGATGGCCAAGGGCGACCCGCTCAAGGTGCTCATGTCCACCGTCATGGTCTCGTCGGTCGTTGCGTTCAACGGTGACACTACGACGACGATCATCATCTGCGTGTCGGCGTTCATCAACCTGTACAAGCAGTTGGGCCTCAAGTTAATCTACCTGGCGATCATCATCGTGGCGCCCATCGGCATCTGGAATCAGCTCCCGTGGGGCGGTCCGACCATCGCGGCGGCGACCGCACAGGGCATCGAGGTCAACGAGCTGTTCGCCACGCTGCTCCCCGGTCTTATCGCCGCGCAGGTCACCGTCATTGTCATCACGTACTTCATCGGCCGCAAGGAGCGCAAGCGCCTCGGCTGGTCGCCAGACGATGCCAAATCCGTCTCGCCCGAGCAGCTTGACCGCATGATTGCCGCCGTGCGCGACAAGGATATTGAGCTCAAGCGTCCCAAGCTGTTTGTATTCAACCTCGCGCTGACGCTTATCGCCGTCGTCCTGCTCATCCAGGGCGAGATCCACGGCTCGATCATCTTCATGCTCGCCTCGGCCATCGCACTTGTGGTGAACTACCCGAACGTTGATGAAAGCTCACAGCGTCTTGAGGACCTCGCCGCCGACGTGCTGCCGACCGCGGTGATCACACTCGGTGCGGGCGTGTTCTCCGGCGTGTTGACGGGCTCCGGCATGGCGACTGCGCTGGCGAATTTCATCGCTGGCGTCATCCCGACGCAGCTTTCGAGCCACATGGCGCCCATCTATGCCGTTATCGCGACGCCTGCCATCTGCTTCCTGCCGCAGGATGCGTTCTATTTCGGCATCGCATCGGTCATGAAAGACGTCATGGCCCAGTTCGGCATCACCGCCACGCAGGCTGCCGTCGCTTCGATGGTGGGTCAGGCGTTCCGTCTGGTAAGTCCGGTCATCCCCGCCCTGTATATGCTGTGCGGTGAGTGCAAGCTCAATTTCGCCGAGTTCATGAAGGAGTACGGCAAGTATTACGGCCTGATCTTGCTTGCGGTGTACCTCGTGGTTTACGGCATTACCGGCGCCCTGCCGTACTAGGGCCGAACAACGCCATCCTCTCTTTTCTTACGCAAGAAGCGGGGCGCCTGCGGGTGCCCCGCTTCTTTTGCGTCGCAGGGAAAAGCGCCCGCACCTTTCCTGATGGGGAAAGCACCCACCTCTGTCTTCCCAGCTTGCGTCGCTATGCAAGGTGACCCTGCCGCGCAAGTACCTGTCCCCATTTTCCCGTTCTGGGAATACGGTTCTGTTTTGGGAAAGGGTGCCCGTCCCTCCAGGGAGAAACGCGCCTGTCCCCCTCTTGCCCGATGGGAAAAAGGTACCTGTCCCCATTTTCCCACGGGAGCGCTAAGCTGGTAGGGGAAAGGGGACATGGATATGGACGACAAGACGGACGGAGCCTCGCGGCACGCGGCTGCCGGATTGACGCCGGCGCAGCTGCGCGTCGTGGCGACGCTGGGGTTTTGCGGGCTTGTGTCCGCGGCGGACAACTGGTTTGTGTCGCCGGCGCTGCCGGCTATCGCCCAGACGCTCTCGGTGGCGCCCGTGGCGGCGACGGTCATCCTGACGGCATATATGTTGCCCTATGGCACCTTGCAACCGGTCTGCGGCTCCATTGCCGATCGCATCGGGCGGTTGCGCCTGCTGCGCATCATCGTGTTAGGGCTGTGCGCGGGAACGTTTCTGTGCGCCGTCGTGCCGAGCTTGCCTCTGTTGGTCGTCGCGCGGATCGTGACCGGCTGTTTCGCGGCGGGGATCATCGCGGTGTCGCAGGCGTTCGTGAGCGACGTGGTGGCGCCCGAGCAGCGCGGGGGCGCGGTGGGCATCCTCATGGGAATCACCTTCACCGGGCAGGGACTTTCCGCCGGGCTCGGCGGCATCCTGACCGATGTCGTGGGCTGGCGCGCCGCGTTTGCGACGTTTGGCGTGCTGGCGGCGCTGGCGTGGCTGGGGCTGCTGGGCCTGCGCGAGCCGTCCCGCAGCGATGCGTCCGGTGGCGGTTCTTCGCGTCCGTCTGTCGCGCCGGGTTCCGTGCGTGCGGGCAACCCGGTCGCGGTGTTCCTTCGGTCGGCGATGCGTATCTTTTTGGGGACGCGCCGGACGGTGTATCTGCTCGCCTGTTCGACGGGCCTGCTGTTTTTGGGCGTCTATGGGCTCATGGGCACGTTTTTGAACCAGGTATGCGGTTTGACCTCGACCCAGGCGGGGCTCGTCATGATGTTTTATGGCGTGTGCTGTCTGTTCGGAGGGTCCGTGGCGGGCAAGCTCGGCGCGCGGCGGGGCATCGGTGGCGTCATTCGAATCGGCGAGCTGTCCGGCGTGCTGGCGGTCTGCGCCCTTATGGTGTCGACGCTTTCGGGCTCGTGGGTTCCCGCTCTTGCTGCCGCGGCGTGTTTGGGATTTGGCTATATTTCGGTGCAGCCCTCGTTGGTGACGCTGTCGATGGATGCCGACCCGTCACAGGTGGGGCTGTGCACCGGCCTCATCGGCTTCGGTGTCTTTGCGGGCGGCGGTGTGGGTTCCGCCCTTGGCGGCGCCGTGCTGACCGCAGGCGGCTATCTCGCGCTGTGGGCGATGGCGGCAGTCGGCCTGTTGCTGCAGCTTGCGGCAAGCGCCCATCTTAGGGGCTGATGCGTCGAAAGGTGCCAGCGATGTCCCCAAAGAGGCGGGAGAAGGCAGGACATACGCGAAGCGAGTGCATCGTTTTGGAAACCCTTTGTATACCGCTGAGGTGAGAATTTGCTGAGCTGGGGCTTTGCGATGTGTATCGCCCTGTCTACTTGGCAGTTCCCATTTGAAGCACACACTTCGCGACGCAACCGCAAAAAGCGCACCGGGCGCGACGAACCCATATGGGTCGCGCGCCCGGTGCGCTCAAATGAAGGCAGAAAGGTGTGCGTCGAATGACGCGGTCAGCCTACTTCTTGCCGAACAGACCGCCCAGGCCCTCGGCGATGCCGGAAAGCGGGGAGTTCTCGAGCACGCCGCCCAGGTTCTCGGCGATGTTGCCCAGATCGAGGTTGCCGAGGTCCAGGCCCTCGGGCAGCTCGATGCCGCCGCCCATGACGGCGTCCTTGACGTGATCGATGACGCCGGAGAGGTCAGCGCCCTCGAGCTTGTTGCCGGTGATGCCCTCGATGGCGCCGGCGGGATCGGAGAGGATGTCCTTGATGGCCTCGGGGCTGTTGCCGAGGTGCTCCATAACCTGATCTGCGATTGCCTTGATGTCCATGGTGATCCTTTCGATATCGATGGGGGCGTATCGCCCGCTTGAGACTATACCGGCTTGCATCTGCCGCAACCAGTCCATTAACGATTCGATGAACGCCCTGTCATGACAAATGCGATCGGCTCCTCACAAACAAAACGCTTACGAGGGCGCGGAAATCTTGTTAGGGTTATGCCTACAGCTGCTCGAATCGATACACATACCAAGCTGGCGTGCCCGCGCGAATCGGTACGCCGGCTTTTTTCGTTTGGGTGGCCCACGTCACGCATCCGTCGAGAAAGGATTGTCAGCCACATGCCGACCAACAAGCGAGAAAGCCTCATCTTCACGATCATCATGTGCTTTTTCATGGTGCTCTGGATGTCGGTCTACAACGTCGCCCGTGTCCATGACTGGACCTTTGGCCTGCAGATATTTGCCGACGCCTGGCTAGGATTTCCGCCCGCCTACATCGTGGCCATGCTGCTCGATGTGCTCGTTGCCAGCCGCTTCGCCAAGTGGTTCGCCTTCCGCTTCCTCGTGGCGCCGGGCAAGAGCTCCAAGCTCGCCATCACGCTGGCGATCAGCACCATGATGATATTCCCGATGGTGCTGTTCATGTCACTTTACGGCGCAATCGAGGCCTTTGTCCACGTGGGCGATCCCGCGATGATCCTGCCCACCTGGATCTCCAACATCCCCTGGAACTTCGTGGCTGCTCTGCCCTGGAACCTTTTCGTCGCAGGTCCCATCTCGCGCTACCTGTTCCGCCGAGCCTTCCCCGAAGGCACCATCCTATCCAAGCCCCTCACAGCTTAAGAGCCCCTCACCTACCACACCCCCGCCAGCCCGTGTTCGAACAGGGTGCCCGTAGGTCCGGGAGCGCGAAAAGCCGGTGCCCCCGTATTTCTAAGCGAAGCATTCCGCAGCGCGAAGCGCGAGGACGCTGAGCGTGAAATACGGGGGCACCGGCTTTTCGCGCTCCCGGACCGGATGGAGGTCACCCCTGTTCGCGGGCCTCCATGATGAGCATCTGCAGGCGGTTCTCGATGTTGGCCTGACTGGTGTCAGGGTCAAAATCGAGCGGCAGGATCGACGCGTCGGGATAGCGCTCCTTCAGGCTCTTCACGATGCCGCGCCCGACGATGTGGTTGGGCAGGCATCCGAACGGCTGCAGGATGAT
>CASEEY010000012.1 GCA_949287055.1 uncultured Collinsella sp. | reverse complement strand
GAGCAGTCCGTGACCGCACTTGACTCCGTCTACGACCAGGTCAAGGCCGAGTTCGAGCGCCGCGGCTGCTACTTCGTCAAGAAGGGCAAGGAGCTCGAGGCCCTGCGCGGGACCATGTTCAAGAACGGCGCGCTCGACCACCGCATCCCCGGCATGCCCGCCGCCAAGATCGCCGAGCTCGCCGGTATCTCCGTGCCGCCGAAGACCAAGATCCTGATCGCCGAGGTCACCTCCACCGACCCCGCGACCGAGGAGTTCAGCCACGAGAAGCTCTCCCCCGTCCTGGCCATGTATCACGCCAAGACCTTCCAGGAGGCCGTGGACAAGGCCGAGCACCTCGTGCTCGCCGGCGGCCCGGGCCACACCGCGTCCCTGTACGTGCACCCCGCCGAGAAGGAGAAGATCGCGCTGTTCGAGGACACCATGAAGGCGTGCCGCATCGTGATCAACACCCCGTCCTCCCAGGGCGGCATCGGCGACCTGTACAACTTCGCCATGAAGCCGTCCCTCACGCTGGGCTGCGGCTCCTGGGGTGGCAACTCCGTCTCCGAGAATGTTGGGGTGAAGCACTTGCTCAACATCAAGACCGTGGCCGAGCGCCGCGAGAACATGCTCTGGTTCAGGGCTCCCGAGAAGATCTACTTCAAGAAGGGCTGCACGCCCGTCGCTCTCGATGAGATCGGCAACGTGATGGGCAAGAAGCGCGCCTTCATCGTCACCGACCAGTTCCTCTACAAGAACGGCAACTGCCGCGCCATCGAGGCCAAGCTCGACGAGATGGGTGTCGCTCACGACTCCTTCTATGACATCCAGCCCGACCCGCGCCTGCAGGACGCCATGAAGGGCGTCGAGCGCATCCGCGCCTTCGAGCCCGACGTCATCATCGCCGTCGGCGGCGGCTCCGCCATGGACGCCGGCAAGATCATGTGGCTCATGTACGAGCACCCCGAGGTCAACTTCGAGGATGCCGCCATGGACTTCATGGACATCCGCAAGCGCGTCTTCACCTTCCCCAAGATGGGTGAGAAGGCTTACTTCGTCGCCGTCCCGACCTCTTCGGGCACCGGCTCCGAGGTGACCCCGTTCGCGATCATCACCGACGCCGAGACCGGCATCAAGTGGCCGATCGCCGACTACGCGCTGCTGCCGAACATGGCCATCGTCGACGTCGACAACGCCATGACCGCGCCCAAGGGCCTCACTTGCGCCTCCGGTATCGACGTCATGACGCACGCCATCGAGTCCTACGTCTCCATCATGGCTTCCGACTACACCAAGGGCCTCTCCATGCGCGCCGCCAAGCTCGTCTTCGAGAACCTGCCCGCGGCCTACGAGAAGGGCGCGGCCGACCCGCACGCCCGCGAGGAGATGCACAACGCTTCCTGCCTCGCCGGCATGGCCTTCGCCAACGCCTTCCTCGGCGTGAACCACTCCATGGCCCACAAGCTCGGTGCCTACCATCACCTGCCCCACGGCCTGGCCAACGCCGTCATCCTCACCCGCATCATGCGCTACAACGCCGCTGAGAAGCCCGTTAAGATGGGCACCTTCTCCCAGTACCAGTATCCGCATGCGCTCAAGGACTACGCCGACCTCGGCCGTTACTGCGGCTGCACCGGCAAGGACGATCACGAGGTCTTCGAGAACTTCATCGCCAAGCTCGAGGAGCTCATGGAGTCCATCGGTATCAAGAAGACCATCGCCGAGTACGGCGTCGACGAGAAGTACTTCCTCGAGACCCTCGACGAGATGAGCGAACAGGCCTTCAACGACCAGTGCACCGGCGCCAACCCGCGCTACCCGCTCATCAGCGAAATCAAGGAGCTCTACCTCGACGCCTACTATGGCCGCGAGCCCCAGAGCTACGAGGCCTAATCGAGGCACATCCTCGAAAGTGCGTGTCGCCCGGGGGATACGCCCGCGTGTTCCCCGGGTATAAGTAGATGGTGCAAACCACAGAAAGGACGGTAGCGCCATGATTCTTCCCGATACCAAGGTCGAGCTCGCCCGCCGCGGCAACAAGGTCGTCTACGACCTCGGCGACAAGATCGTCAAGGTCTTCAACGAGACCAAGCCCGTCTCGGACGTGTTCAACGAGGCCCTGAACCTCGCCC
This sequence comes from uncultured Collinsella sp., assembly GCA_949287055.1. Taxonomy (GTDB): domain Bacteria; phylum Actinomycetota; class Coriobacteriia; order Coriobacteriales; family Coriobacteriaceae; genus Collinsella. Next base: position 20,949 of record CASEEY010000012.1, on the reverse strand, counting down.
GCATCAACGAGTGCGGCATCCGCAGCCCGCGCGCCCTTGAGGTCACGCAGATCGAGGACGGCGGCTGGGCGCTTGTCACCAGCAAGGTCCCCGGCACCACCCTCGCCGAGAAGATGTCCGCTGAGCCCGCTCGCTTCTACGAGTACCTCGAGCAGTTCGTGGACCTGCAGATCGAGATTCACTCCTTCCGCTCCCCGCTGCTCCCCCGTCAGCGCGACAAGTATGCGCGTATGATCAACTCCCTCGAGGAGCTCAACGCTTCCACGCGCTACGACCTGCTGCAGCGTCTTGACGGCATGAAGCTCGAGACCAACGTCTGCCATGGCGACTTCAACCCCACCAACGTCATCGTGGGTGACGACGGTCAGCTCTACGTCTGCGACTGGGCGCACGCCACCCAGGGCGCTCCCGCCGCTGACGCCGCCATGACCTACCTGCTGTTCGCCCTGCAGGACAAGCAGCAGGCCGACGCCTACCTCGAGCTGTACTGCGACCGCGCCGACGAGCCGGTCCAGATCGTCCGCAGCTATCTGTCCATCGTCGCCGCCTCCGAGCTTGCCCGCAAGCGCGGCGGTGCCAACGACGAGTTCCTCATGAGCTGCATCGACGTGTTCGATTATCAGTAAGGGGTAACTCCCACCGGAAGCCCCCCGCGGGTTTCCCTTGCTGCGGGTAATCTGCAATAGGGGGAGATTGGTGAGCGCCGCTATGCGGCGCTCTTTTTTAAGGGCGCTCTTTTTATTGAAAGGTCCAGCAGATGAGAGTTCCGGCGTGGTTGGTTATGGTGGCGGCGTCGCGCTCGATGACGTTGGAGATGCCCAGATCGCTCAGCAGCTCGACGCGATGATGGTCGAGCTCCCAGCGCATACCGTACTCGGAAACCATAACCTCACTCGAAAGCGGAATGAAGGAGAAGCGCGCACCTGCGCGTCCTTCGATGGTCCACGCCTCGCCCGCGTGCAGCACGCGCCCGATAAAGCCATCCTCGATCAGCTCGACGGCACTTCCCCACGACGCGAGGCGCCCGAAGACGCCGAGCAGATGGTCGGGGTTGCCACCCGAAAGGCAGGTGCACACGAGGGAGGGCGTACCCCATCGCTCCGTCACCGCGCGCAATACAAGCGACAGGTCGGTGAAGTCCTTGTGCGGGTTATAGCGCTCGACAGCGAACGCGGCCGCAGCGTCGCCACGCTCAGCCGCGCGCACGAGCGCGGCACCCGCCGCGCTGACCGAATCGGCGTCGCCGCAGAACAGATCGACCGCAACATCCGCCGCAAGGGCGGCGTCCAGGCCCCGATCGACGGCGACGACGACATCGCACGTGGCGGCAGCGGCGCGCACGGTGTCCGGCGCGGACGCCTGCGGAGACCCACCGATCACGCACACGCGGCGCGGGGCCGCGTTAGCGCTCACGAGCGCTCCTCAAACGAACGGATGCGGTGAAGCGAGAGCTCGCTGAACTCGTCGATGAAGATCTCGCAGTTCGCCTGTACGACGGGGCGCGTGCCGCGTCCCTCCGGATCGAAGATGCCGACCCTGCGGTACCCGACGGAGCCCGAGCTTTTCAAGCCGAACGGCGCGTCCTCGAACACCCAGGCCTCACTGCGCGCGGGCACATCCATCCCGCGAGCGGCGCACAGCCGTCGCAGCGCCAGGTCGTAGACGTCCGGATGGTCCTTGGAGGCTCCAGCGTCCTCAGTCGTGACGATGACCTCGAAGAAATCACGGATGCCCGTGGCCTGAAGGCCGGTCTCGACCGCTACGACGGGCGTCGAGGTCGCGATGGCCATGGGGATGCCGGCGGCGTTCGCCTCCTCGAGGAACCCGCGAACGCCGCGTCGCAGCGGCACGTCGGAGCGGTAGTGCGCAAGCAGCATGGCCATGAGCCGGTCGTACACCTCGCGCGCGTCGGCGCCGACGCCCCATTTGCGGTGATACCCCTCGCACTCCCCGATCATGGGCAGCGACTCGAACTCAGCGAAATCGTCCGCCGTCGTCTGCACGCCATAGCTCGCGAGCAGCTCGGGCTGGACCGTAAGCCACATGCCCATCGACTGCAGCAGCGTGCCGTCGCAGTCGAAGATAAAAGCCGCAGGGGCCTCAAGAGAACGGGTCGACATGGCAATCCTCCTCAGACTCGAACGGGCGCGCCGGCGACGCAGCCCAGGCGCGGCCGAAAGGTCCCGTGCCCGGTCGTAATCCTAGCAAAAGGCGTCCTATCCCTGCACGCTCGAAGCTCCGATGACTGAAAACCGCCCCGTTCCAAAGGATGCCGACTCAGGCAATGGGGCGACAGGGGACCAGATTGCCAAATCTGCCAGAACGCACACACCTGAAAAACGACCGTCTCTCGTGTTGAGCGCTTCGGGCGTGCACGCAAGTGTTAAATTATGGATGTTGCGTTGTTGCCGACCCACTCTTCATGGCTCGACCGCATCGCAACCGTTTATCCGCTTCGGATGGCACGCGCCATCCACGTCGATTGGACGGACATGTTGGACCGCACGCATGCTGAGCTCGACGAGACGAAGACGGCGTCCCCGGCAGACGGCACCGAACCCTGCCTGATCATCACCGAGGACGACATCCATCTTTTTGCCCAGGGTTCCTGGAACCGCAGCTGGGAGAAGATGGGAGCCCATCCCGATACTCAGGACGGCGTCGACGGATGGCGCTTCTGCGTATGGGCGCCCGACGTCAAAAGCGTGCACGTCATCGGCGACTTCAACGGATGGGACGAGTGGGCCTGCCCCCTCACCCCGCTGCCGACCGGCGGCCTGTGGCAGGGCTTCGTGCCCGGCCTTTCCCAGGGAGACCTGTACAAGTACGTCATCGAGACCGACGAGGGCAAGCTGCTCTACAAGGCCGACCCCTACGGTTTCTACAGCGAGCAGGTTCCCGGAACCGCCTCTCGCCTGATGGACATCACCGGTTACGAGTGGGCTGATGGCGCCTATATGGAGCGCCGTCGCGGCTCCGACCATATGAAGCAGCCCCTGAACATCTACGAGGTCCATCTGGGCTCCTGGCGCCGCCACGGCGATGAGCCGCAGGGCGATCCCGACGAGAACGGCAACTACCCCGGACCGATGGATCCCTTCCCCGCGCAGCGCGGCGAGTACTACACCTATGACGACCTGTCCGTGGAGCTTGTCGACTACGTCAAGCAGATGGGCTACACCCATATCGAGGTCATGCCGGTCCAGGAGCACCCCTTCGACGGTTCGTGGGGCTATCAGGGAACGGGCTACTACTCCGTGACCTCGCGCTACGGTGAGCCGAAGCAGTTCATGCACTTCATCGACGCCTGCCACGCCGCGGGTATCGGCGTCATCCTGGATTGGGTCCCCGGCGGCTTCTGCGCCGACGCCCAGGGTCTGGCCACGTTCAACGGCCACATGCTCTACGAGCGCGAGATCCATCCCAACTGGGGCACGCACAAGTTCGACTTCGGCCGCGGCGAGGTCCGCAGCTTCCTGATCTCCAACGTGCTGTTCTGGATCGAGGAGTTCCACGCCGACGGCATCCGCATGGACGGCGTGTCGAGCATGCTCTACCTCAACTTCGGCGTGGACGATCCCGCGCAGAAGAAGTTCAACAAGTATGGCGATGAGGGCGACCTTGACGCCATCGATTTCATCCGCCGCGTCAACACCACCGTATCGCAGGCCTTCCCGGACGTCATGATGATGGCCGAGGAGTCCACGGCATGGCCGCTTGTCACCTACCCGCCCGAGGACGGCGGCTTGGGCTTCAACTACAAGTGGGACATGGGATGGATGAACGACACCCTGCACTACATGCAGACCGATTTCCCGTGGCGTCCCGGCAACCACAACCTGCTGACGTTCTCCATCATGTACTCCTTCTCGGAGAACTTCATCCTGCCGCTTTCCCATGACGAGGTCGTGCACGGCAAGTGCTCGCTGATCGGCCGTATGCCCGGCGACTGGTGGCGCCAGTTCGCCGGCCTGCGCACCCTCGCGTTCTACCAGATGACGCACCCCGGTGCCAAGCTGAACTTCATGGGCAACGAGATCGCGCAGTTCATCGAGTGGCGCTACTACGAGTCCATCCAGTGGTTCCTGACGGACCAGTACGAGACCCACGCCAAGCACCAGCAGTTCATCAAGGCGCTCAACCACCTCTACACCGAGCAGCCCGCGCTGTGGGAGCACGCCTACACGCAGGAGGGCTTCGAGTGGATCGACCCGAACAACTCCGACCAGTCCATCGTCTCCTTCGTGCGCCACGGCGACGACCCTGACAACGATCTGGTCGTCCTGATCAACTTCGATCCGGCGTACTACGACACCTTCCGCATGGGCGTCCCGCGCGAAGGCGACTACATCGAGATCTTCAACTCCGACGACCCGTCCTACGGCGGTTCCGGAAAGCACAACGAGGGCGTGCTCTCGAGCCATCCCGAGCCCATGCACGGCTTCGATGATTCCATCGAGCTGCTCGTTCCCCCGCTGGCGGGCATCGTGCTCAAGCGCCAGGGACCGAGCTCCTACAAGCCGCCCAAGCCCAAGAAGACCCGCACGACGTCGACCGCGAAGAAGAAGGCGACCGGCACGTCGACCGTGACCAAGAAGACCGCGAAGACGACAACCAAGGCAGCCTCCTCCACCGCGAAGAAGACGACGACCAAGAAGGCCACGACGACCGCGAAGAAGACGACGGCCAGGAAGACCGCGTCGACCGCGACGAAGACGACCAAGGCCACCACCGCGGCCGCGAAGACCACCTCCGCGTCCGCCTCAACCTCATCCTCCACGGCGAAAGCCGCGAAGACGCCGAAAGGCACCCGGAAGACCGGCTCGTCCGCATCTTCCACCAGAAAGGCTTCCTCCAAGCGCACGGATGCTGCGGAGAAGTAAACCGATCAAAGGGGAGAAGAACACCGTATGGCAAAGCTATTCGAGACGACTGAGGACTTCAAGCGCGATTATCGCGCCATGCTGATGGCCGAGGTCGGCAAGGACATCGATGCCGCCAAGTCCGCTGAGCGCTACCGCGCTCTCGCCAAGCTCATCGCGAGCCGCGCGAACCGCCAGTTCGCCCTTTCCGACTCCGAGAACGGGAAGAGCGACCAGAAGAAGGTCTACTATTTCTCGCTCGAGTTCCTGATGGGCCCTCTGCTCGATAACTATCTGCTCAACTATGGCGTACGCGACGTCGTCGCGCAGGGCCTCGACGAGATGGGTATCGATCTTGACGACCTGCTCAGCGAAGAGGGCGACCCCGGCCTGGGCAACGGCGGTCTCGGCCGCCTGGCTGCCTGCTTCCTCGACTCCATGGCAGCCGAGGGCATCCTGGGCTTCGGCAACGGCATGCGCTACCGCTACGGCCTGTTCCGTCAGGAGATTCGCGACGGCCGTCAGGTCGAGGTGACCGACAACTGGCTGGCCAAGGGCTATCCGTGGGAAACCAAGCATCCCGAGAGCTGCGTGCTCGTGCGCTTCGGCGGCGAGGTCGTGCGCCACGGCAACGAGGACGGCACCTTCAGCTTCAGCGTCGAGGGCGGCGAGCTCATCGAGGCCGTCCCCTACGACGTGCCCATCGTGGGCTACGGCGGCAAGACCGTGAACCGTCTGCGCCTGTGGAGCGCCGAGCCCGCCGCAGCCGACTTCGACCTGGACGCCTTCAACGCGGGCGACTACGCCAAGGCCAACAAGTTCCGCACCGACGCCGAGGCCATCTCCGAGATCCTGTACCCCAACGACGCCGGCGAGCACGGCCGCATCCTGCGCCTGAAGCAGGAGTACCTGTTCGTTGCCGCGGGTCTCGCCTCCATCCTGCGCACCTACAAGAGCGACTACGGCACCGACGCGTGGGACCGCTTCCCCGAGCTGGTGGCCATCCACACCAACGACACGCACCCCGCCATGTGCGGCGCCGAACTCATGCGCCTGCTCATGGACCAGGAGGGCCTGGATTGGGATACCGCGTGGGACATCGTCACGCGCTCGGTCTCCTACACCAACCACACGGTCCTTCCCGAGGCTCTCGAGAAGTGGCCAATCGACACGTTCCGCCGCCTGCTGCCGCGCGTCTACATGATCATCGACGAGATCAATCGCCGCTTCATGGAGTCCTTCCCGCGCGACATCGACCACTGGCAGGACAAGCTGCGCAACACCGCCATCCTGTGGGACGGCCAGGTGCGCATGGCCAACCTCTCCGTCATCTGCTCGCACTCCGTCAACGGCGTCGCTCAGCTGCACACCGACATCCTGAAGCGCGACACGCTGCATGATTTCTTTGAGCTCACGCCCGAGAAATTCAACAACAAGACCAACGGCATCTCGCCCCGCCGCTTCCTGGGCAACGCGAACCCGACGCTCTCGAAGCTCATCACCTCCAAGATCGGCGATGCCTGGTACCGCGACGCCTCCCAGCTGAAGCGTCTCGAGGCTTACGCCGAGGACAAGGAGTTCCTCGATGCGCTCGCGGCGTCCAAGCGCGCCAACAAGGAGCGCCTGGCAGCCTACGTCTCGCGCACCTGCGGCATCGAGCTCGATGTCGACTCGATCTTCGACGTGCAGGTGAAGCGTTTCCACGCCTACAAGCGCCAGCTGCTCAACATCTTCAAGGTCATGCACGTCTACAACCGCATGCTTGACGATCCCAGCTACAAGCCCCACAAGACCTCGTTCATCTTCTCGGGCAAGGCGGCCAGCGCCTACACCTTCGCCAAGGAGGTCATCCGCCTCATCAACTCGGTCGCCGACGTCATCAACAACGACGACCGCGTGAACGAGTACATCAAGGTGGCGTTCATCCCCAACTTCGCGGTCTCCAACGCTCAGCTCATCTACCCCGCCACCGACATCTCCGAGCAGATCTCGACGGCCGGCAAGGAAGCTTCGGGCACGTCCAACATGAAGCTCATGATGAACGGCGCCATCACCCTCGGCACCCTCGACGGCGCCAACATCGAGATCGCCGAGCTCGCCGGTCTTGAGAACGAGAAGATCTTCGGTCTCAAGGAGAGCGAGGTCGAGGCGCTGCGCCACGGCAACTACTTCGCCTGGGACGTCTACAACAACGACCGCGGCGGCGTGGGCCGTTGCGTCGATCAGCTCGTCGACGGCACGTTCGCGCGCCTGTCCGGCAACTTCGAGAGCATTCAGGCCGAGCTCATGAACAACAACGACTACGACTTCGTCCTCGCCGACTTCGCGAGCTACGTCCAGGCCTGGGACGAGCTCACGGCAGTCTACGACGACACCCGCACCTGGCAGCGGATGGCGCTGATGAACATCGCCAACTCCGGCCACTTCTCGTCCGACCGCACCATCCGCGAGTACCGCGACGAGATCTGGCACGCCTAGGGCATCCAGGATTTGGCCTCAACGGGCCGCGGCGCATCGGGGCACGACCGCGCCGGGGCCCGACCATCGCAAGATAGGGCAACGTATCAGCAACGGCACGGCAATGAAGGAGAATTCGATGAGTAAAAAAGAATGCATCGCTATGCTCCTCGCAGGAGGACAGGGCAGCAGATTGGGGGCGCTCACATCCAAGATCGCCAAGCCGGCGGTCTCGTTTGGCGGTAAGTACAGGATTATCGACTTCACGTTGTCGAACTGCGCCAACTCCGGCATCGACACGGTGGGCGTCCTGACGCAGTACCGCCCCTACCGCCTGCATGCCTATCTGGGATCCGGTTCGTCTTGGGACCTCGACGAGCGCGGCGGCGGCGTCTCCATCCTGCCGCCCTACGCCACGCAGGACGGCGGCGCCTGGTACAACGGCACCGCTGACGCCGTGACGCAGAACCTCGACTACATCAAGTCGCACGATCCCGAGTACGTCTTGATCCTGTCGGGCGACGCCCTGTACCGCATGGATTACCGCCAGATGCTCGATAGCCACATCGAGCACAACGCCGACCTGACCATCGCCGTCATGCCGGTGCCCTGGGAGGACGCGAGCCGCTTCGGCATCCTCACCACCGACGATGATGACCGCATCACCAAGTTCACCGAGAAGCCCGAGAAGCCCGATTCGAACCTCGCGTCCATGGGCATCTACATCTTCACGGCTGACTTCCTGATTCGCGCCCTCGAGGAGGACGCGCTCGACCAGCGCTCCAGCCACGACTTCGGCGGTGACATCATCCCCAAGGCCCTCGAGGAGGGCAAGCGCCTGTACGTCCACAAGTTCCATGGCTACTGGAAGGACGTCGGTACCATCGCCAGCTACCACGAGACGAGCATGGGCCTGCTCGGCCAGAACCCCGAGTTCGACATCTACGACAACTCGGCGCCCATCATGAGCAACGACACGACGCGCCCGCCGCACTACATCGGCCCCAACGGCCGCGTCGATGACTGCCTGGTCTCCAACGGCTGCGAGGTCTTTGGCATCGCCCGCCACTCCATCCTCTCCACCGACGCCGTGATCGAGGAGCGCGCCATCGTCGAGGACTCCGTCCTGCTGCCCGGCGCCGTCGTCAAGAGCGGCGCGCACGTGGTCCGCGCCATCCTGGGCGAGAACGCCGTCGTCGAGGAGGGCGTGAAGCTCGGAAGCGTCGACACGCAGAAGGACACCGCCGTTGTCGGAAACGACGTCGTCATCGGGAAGGGGGAATGATCCGATGATCAACAGCAAGGCCATCGGTTACATTACAGCCAACTACACCGCCCTTAAGCAGGAGACCCTGCTCGAGAGCCGTCCCATCGCCTCGGTCCCCGGTATGGGCCGCTACCGCCTGATCGACTTCCCGCTGTCCAACATGGCCAACGCGGGCATCAAGACGGTCGGCCTCGTGATGCCGGGCAACTATCGCTCCATCATCGACCACGTCGGCCATGGCAAGGACTGGGGTCTGGACCGCAAGCGCGGCGGCCTGTTCCCCCTGCCCGGCAACCCCTACGGCACCACCAAGACCGGCATGCGCTTCCTGCTGCGCGACATCATCTCCAACAAGACGCTGTTCCAGCGCGCCAAGGAGCCCTATGTCGTGCTCATGGGGTCCAACATCATCTTCAACATGGACCTCAACGCCGTCATCGACGCCCATGAGGCGAGCGGCGTGGGCATCACCATGGTCTACGTCAAGGCCGAGCGCGACCACGAGGAGGCCTGCTCGCTCGTGATCGGCGACGCCGGGCGCGTCCAGCAGGTCCGCGAGGGCTGCAAGTACGGTGACAACAAGTTCATCGACTGCTTCGTCATCAACCGCGACCTGCTGCTCCAGATCATCGACCGCTATGCGAGCGCCGACTACCTCGACATCTTCGAGGCGATCGCGTCCGACTTCAGCCGCATCGACGTCTGCAGCTATGAGTTCAAGGGCCTCGCGGTCGGCATGTTCGACCAGACGACCTACTACCAGCGCAGCATGGAGATGCTCGACCCGGTCATCAACAACCAGCTGTTCCGCAAGGATCGCCCGGTCCTCACCAAGGCCCACGATGCACCCCCTGCGAAGTACGCCGCCGGCTCCATCGCCTGCAACTCCCGTATCTCCGCGGGCTGCGAGATCATGGGCACTGTGCGCAACTCGATCCTGTCCCGTGGCGTTGTCGTCGAGTCCGGCGCCAACGTCATCAACAGCATCATCATGCAGGGCGTCATCATCAAGAGCGGCGCCCGCGTGGAGAATGCGATCATCGACAAGAACAACGTCGTGCCCGCCAACACCGAGCTGCGCGGTACGCCCGACGCCATTCTCTCGGTCGGCAAGGCGCCCATCACCGCGTAGGCGCATGTTACTAAATGACCCCTCAGCACCCGTACGTGTCGATTAGGGGTATCATTGAATCGCCGCTCGGCATCAGCCGGGCGGCGATTTGCCGATAGATGAAGAAAACAGGAGAGATTTTCATGGCAAAGAAGCTTAACGTCGTGTTCGCGAGCGCTGAGGCCGCGCCGTTCGTCAAGACCGGTGGCCTGGGCGACGTCGCCGGCTCCCTGCCCGCCTCCCTCGTCGAGGCCGGTGCCAATGTCATCGTCATGGTCCCCAAGTACTCGACCATCGCCCAGACCTACAAGGATCAGATGGAGCACGTGGGTCAGTTCTACGTGCCGCTGGGCTGGCGCAACGAGTACTGCGGCCTGGAGCGTCTCGTCTACGATGGCGTGACCTATCTGTTCCTCGACAACGAGCACTATTTCGACCGCAGCTATCCGTATGGCTTCTTCGATGACGGCGAGCGCTTCGCCTTCTTCTCCAAGGCCATCTGCGAGAGCCTGCAGTACCTGCCCGACGGCTTCATGTGCGACGTGCTGCACTGCAATGACTGGCACACCGCGCTCGCGCCCGTGTTCCTGCGCGAGTTCTATATGGCCAACCCCCTGTACCAGAACGTGAAGACCGTCTTCTCGATTCACAACATCGCCTTCCAGGGCCAGTTCACCGACATGCTTCTGGGCGACGTCCTCGGCCTCTCCCACATCGAGCCGGCCGTGCGCCAGCTGCGCTGCGACGAGCGCTCCATCAACTACATGCAGGGCGCGCTGAACTACACCGACGCCATCACGACCGTCTCCCCCACCTATGCTTGGGAGATCCGCACGCCCGAGTTCGGCGAGGGCCTCGACGGCATCCTGCGCCGTCGCGAGAGCATCCTGTCCGGCATCCTGAACGGCCTTGACACCAAGCGCAACGATCCGGCGACCGACGACCGCATCCATGCCAACTACACGCGCGAGGACCGCTCCGGCAAGGCCGCCTGCAAGGCGGCGCTCCAGGCTGAGCTGGGCCTCGAGGTGCGCGACGACCGTCCCCTGATGGTCATGGTGACGCGCCTTACCCGCCAGAAGGGCATGGACCTTGTCACCTATTCGCTCGACCGCATCCTGTCCGGCGGCGTTCAGGTGGCCGTGCTCGGCACGGGCGACGCGGAGTACGAGGAGGCGCTTCGTTACTTCGAGCGCACCTACCCGGGCACTATGGCCGCGCGCATCGAGTTCGATCCGTTCCTCTCGCAGCGCATGTACTCGGGCGCCGACATGTTCCTCATGCCGTCGCTGTTTGAGCCCTGCGGCCTGTCCCAGATGATCGCCATGCGCTACGGCACCCTGCCGATCGTGCGCGAGACCGGCGGCCTGAAGGACACCGTCATCCCGTACAACATGTTCACCGGCGAGGGCACGGGCTTCACGTTTACGCACTTCAATGGCGATGAGATGGGCGATGCCGTCTTCCGCGCCGCCCGCACCTTCTGGGACGACAAGGACGCTTGGAACACGCTGGTCGACAACGCCATGTCCGCCGACTTCAGCTGGACGCGCTCCGCTGCCCAGTACATGGACCTGTACTACGGCCTGCATCCCGAGATCGAGCGCTTCGTCCCTTTTGCGGCTGAGCCCGAGGCTGCCGCTGAGGCTGCCGCGGAGGACCAGGCTGCGCCGGCTGACGAGAAGAAGGCTGACGAGGCGGCTTCCGCTGCCGAGGTGAAGGCTGAGGACAAGCCAGCTGCCGAGGCTCCGGCCGTCGAGGCGAAGCCTGAGGCCAAGCCGGCCGCCGAGGTGAAGCCTGAAGCCAAGCCGGCCGCGAAGAAGCCGGCCGCCAAGAAGGCGACTACGACCAAGGCTGCCGCCACCAAGACCACCGCTGCCAAGACCACGACCAAGGCTGCGGCGACCAAGACCACGGCTGCCAAGACCACAACCAAGACTGCGGCGACCAAGACCGCCGCGTCCGCGTCCGCGACGGCGAAGACGGCTACGAAGGCCACCGCCGCCAAGACCACGACGACGAAGAAGGCGACGGCCGCGAAGACCACGGCCGCAGCCGCGACCGCCGAGGCCGAGAAGCCCGCCGCTAAGACGACCAAGGCTGCTGCTACCAAGACCGCATCCGCCAAGGCCACCACGACCAAGGCGACCGCGAAGACCGCCGCAGCAGACGCAGCAGCGACTGAGGCTGAGGCCAAGCCCGCGACCAAGAAGGCGACCGCCACGACCAAGAAGGCCGCTGCCTCCAAGACCGCCACAGCTACGAAGGCCGCGACGACCAAGGCTGCGACCGCCAAGGCCGCAACCACCAAGGCCGCAACCAGCAAGGCTGCGGCAACGACCGCCAAGAGCGCGGCCATCAAGGCTGCCGCCGCTGAAACCGAGAAGGTCGAGGCACCCGTGGAGAAGCCCGCTCCCAAGGCGACCAGCGTCTCTGCCGCGCGCAAGACCACGACTCGCAAGAAGCGCTAAGAATCGCTTCCGGCATAGCACAAGAAAAGGGCGGACCTCGTGTCCGCCCTTTTCTTGTGCATGGGAAGTCATTGTCTTTCCCATTTTGGTTCAACGGCGCCGCATGACTCTGGGGATTACCATCCAGAGCTTTGACGATCCCCCATTTCCCTCATGCTGCGCGAGCCCCTCATATGACTCGAGGATGCCCCGGAACGGCACAGGTGACCCCAGCGCGACACGGGCGACCTCGAAACGACACAGGTGACCCCGGCGCGACACGAGAGGCCCCACCTCGACATAGAGGACACCAGCGCGACAGCTAAAACCCCAGCGCGACATGAACCCATTCTGCAACCGGTTGCAATGCCACAGCAGGGTTTCCGGTGTCGGAGCAGGGCCCTCCATGTCACGATAGGGTTCCCCGTGTGTTGCGATAGGGTCTTTCGCCTCGCAGCAAGGCATTAGGTATCCCGGTCATGCTATTCGGGCAACGAGATCCATGCCCTAACGAGCCGAAAGTCCAGTTGCAACTTCCCCACGCGCCAACGCTCCTGAATGCAACGGTGGATCGGCCAGGCATCATGACGCCTGCCAATCGTAACCCGAAGATACATATGCCCCAAAGCAGCCGGACAAAACGCCCCTCGCGTACACCCGCATCGTCAGATTTGCTCGAAAATATCAGCGATTGGCTGTTGCGCATCGGTATCCGGCTGCCTATTTACGATAGACTTGAACTTGTATGTGAATCTCGCGCCTCCGGATACGGCTCCCGCCATCCGCAGGCGTATCGATAACGCAAGGATAACCTACATGAAGCTTCGTCATAACAGCAGGATCTCGCAGTTCCGCTCGCCGTTTGGCGCCGTGGAAGCGGGATCGAGCGTGACACTGGCGCTCGAGGTCTACAAGGAGGACGCCGCGGGCATTGAGTGCACGCTGCGCACCTGGGTGGACGGCGTCGGTGAGTCCCTGTACCCCATGACTTCAGACGGCAAGGGTATGTACACCGTAACCGTCACGTTCGACGAAACGCAAATCGTCTGGTATAGCTTCATCGTCCGCACCATGGACGGTTTCGAGCTTCGCGTCGGCGCACCGCAGGGTGCGACCGGCGGCGAAGGCGTCACCTACGACTACGACAACGTCCCGTCGTTCCAGATCACCGTCTACCGTCACCGCGCGCACCGCCCCTCCTGGTACGAGCGCGGCATCGTCTACCAGATCTTCCCCGATCGCTATGCGCGCGACGAGAACTGGAAGCAGCGGGCCCTCGAGCGCCTCGCACACCCGCGTCGCGGCTGTGAGCAGCATATCGTCGAGGACTGGGACAAACCGCCCGTCTACGACCGCGACGAGACCGGCGATATCCGCAGCTGGGACTTTTACGGCGGCTCCCTGCGCGGCATCGAGGAGCATCTCCCCCATCTCGCTGAGATGGGCATCACCGCGCTGTACCTCAACCCCATCTTCGAGGCGGCGAGCAACCACCGCTACGACACCGCCGACTACATGAAGATCGATCAGCTGCTGGGTACCGAGGAGGATTTCCGCCGCCTGTGCGTCTCGGCACGTCGGTTTGGCATCTCCATCATCCTCGACGGCGTGTTCAACCATACCGGCAGCGACTCGGTCTACTTCAACGCCTTCGGCAACTATCCCGAGCCGGGCGCCTGGTCCGGCGACAAGGACTCCGAGTGGCGCGATGCGTTTCGCATCAACGAGGACGGCACCTACGACTGCTGGTGGGGCGTGGGCAACATGCCCGCCGTCAACCAGCGCTCCGAAGCGATTCACGAGCTGATCTTGGGCCCCAACGGCGTCATCCGCTACTGGCTTCGCGCGGGCGCCCGCGGCTGGCGCCTGGATGTCGCCGACGAGCTGTCCGACGAGATGCTCGACGGCATCAAAGCGGCAGCCACCCAGGAGAAGGCCGATGCGCTCGTGCTCGGAGAGGTCTGGGAGGACGCCTCCAACAAGATCGCCTACGGCCATCTTCGCCACTACCTGCTGGGCGACGAGCTCGACTCGGCCATGAACTACCCGTTCCGCGACCTTGTGCTCGGCCTGCTGACCGGCGAGGGCAACGGCTACACCGCCTACCACGCCGCGGAGGCCATCGAATCACTGCGCGAGAACTACCCGCGCGAGGCGCTGTACTGCGCCCTCAACCTGCTGGGCAGCCATGACCGTCCCCGTATCACGTCGGTTCTCGGCGGCTTGCCCGACATCGACGCCCTGCCCGAGGAGCAGCGCAGCACGTGGCGCCTTTCGAGCGAGGCGCTCGGTCTCGCGAAGAGCCGCTTCTGGTTGGCATCGCTCATGCAGATGACGTTCGCGGGCGTGCCGTCCATCTACTACGGCGACGAGGCGGGCGTCCAGGGCCTGACCGATCCGGGCAATCGCGCCACGTATCCATGGGGCCACGAGGACCTCGACTTCTTCAACATGGTGCGCGACACCGTCGCGCTCCGTCGCGCCCTGCCCCTGTTCACCACCGGCGACATCGAGGCGTGCGCGCTCAACGACGACGTCCTCATGTACACGCGCCGCGCGGAGGACGGCCAGAGCGCCAGCGTCCTCATCAACCGCAGCCTCGGTCAAACCCATACCGTTCGCATCCCCGCCCTGGGCGAGATGGGCATCGACGTCATCGGCGGTCGCGACCTTGTCCCCGCCGACGATGGCACCGTCGTGATCAAGCTGTGGCCGCTGGGCAGCGCCGTCGCCTACTTCCACGACACACAGCGCCTGCAAAAGCCCCTCGCCCATGGCTGGGGCGTGGTGTGCCACATCACGTCGGTTCCCAACGGCGACAAGCCCGGAACCCTGGGCGTGCCCGCTCGGCGCTTCATCGACCATCTGGCCGACATGGGGGCTCATTACTGGCAGGTGCTTCCCGTCAACCCGACCGACGCCTACGGCTCGCCCTACGCCGGTCCCTCGGCATTTGCCGGCAACATCGCCCTGCTCGAGGAGACCGATGAGCAGCTGCGCGCCGAGTTTGCCGATTTCTTTGCCGAAGGCGGCGAGGACGATGCCGATTACCTTGCGTTCATGGAGCGCAACGAGGTCTGGTTGGACCCCTACTGCGCCTTCATGGCCATCAAGGACGCCTCGCGCGGCGCGAGCCGGCATCGCTGGCCGCGCGCCTACGCGAGCTACGACGTGCGCATCCTCGACGACGCGCGCTTCATCGAGAACGGCCGCTTCCACGCCTTCGCCCAGTATCGCTTTGACACCGAGTGGCGCGAGCTGCGCGCCTACGCGCACGAGCGCGGCATCGAGATCATCGGCGACATCCCCATCTACGTGTCCGACGATTCCGCGGACGCCTGGAGCGAGCCGGACATGTTCTCCCTCTCCCCATTCGGCAGGCCGACCGAGATCGCTGGAACCCCGCCCGATCGCTTCTCGGCCGCCGGCCAGGTCTGGGGCAACCCGACCTATCGCTGGGACCGCATGCGCGCCGACGGCTACACCTGGTGGATCGAGCGCCTGCGTCGTTCGCTCGAGCTCTACGACCGCGTGCGCCTCGACCACTTCCTGGGCTTCCAGTCCTACTTCAGCATCCCGGCGGGCAAGGACGGCAGCGCCGGCAGATGGCTGCCCGGCCCAGGCATCGACCTGTTCAAGCGCGCCTACAGCGAGTTTGGCCCGCTGCCGTTCATCGCAGAGGACCTGGGCTACCTGACCCCCGCCGTGCGCGCCCTGACCGCCTCGTGCGGCTTCCCGGGCATGGATGTCCTTGAGTTCGAGGATTACGACGTGCGCGACGGCGTCAAGCCGGGCGCGGAGAAGATCGTCTACACCTCGACACACGACACCTCGACGCTTGTCGGCTGGACGGCTGCGCGCTGGGGCGCCGAGGATGAGCCCGAGAAGCAGGTCGAGCGTGCACGCGATATCGCCCGACTCGCCTTCGAGAGCCCCGCTTCCGTCGTCATGATGCCGCTGCAGGACGTCTTGCTGCTCGATGACGACGCGCGCATGAACGTCCCGGGCACGACCGAGGGCAACTGGAGCTGGCAGGCAGACGAAAAGGCGGTCGCAGGCGCCGTCGCTTGGATTCGCGAGCTCGCCGACGAGTGCGGCCGCACGGCCGGAAGCGAAGGCACCTCCGCTAGCAAGTGATGTGTGAAAACGCCCTCGCGAGCGTTTGCTGCCCGTGCGCTTTCGGGTACAGTATGCAAGGTTGAACAATTCCCGCCGCCCTGTGCGGCGGGATCATGATGATGAAATCAGAGGTATCGAATGGCTCGTTACGATTATCGCTGCACGTCGTGCGGCACGGTCTTTGAGGTCGAGCACGGCATGCTCGAGCGCCCCGAGATCCACTGCCCCTCCTGCGATGCGGTCGCCGAGAAGGTCTTCAGCCCGAGCGGCATCGAGTTCAAGGGATCCGGCTTCTACAACACCGATCAGCGCGGCGGGAGCTCGAGCACTGCGGCGACCAGCGGCACCACCTCGAGCGATACCGGTTGCGCCTGCGACAGCTGCCCGCACAAGGACAACTAGCGCACCGAGCGGCAAAGGCTGAAATGAGGGGCGTCGACGCGTGTCGGCGCCCCTTTCGTGTATAGAGCCTCAGGATTGAAATCTCATATGAGCGTGCTATAGGCAACAACTGCACAGGGAGATAGAGCAGCGGTTCGCTCCATTGCATACCGTCTGAGCCGCAGTGTCAGTCATCTTGGACAATCCGTTCAGATATGCAGGCTCGGGTCCGCCTTGCATGAAGTCAGCCCTAAGGGTTTTGGCCAGTTCCCTGCCATTTCAGGGTTGCCGGCCGGCTGAGAGCAGTCAGCCTGGACAATTTGTTCAGATATGAAGGTTCAGGTCTTTGCCAAGAGGTCAAATCTGTCTGTTTTGGCCGTTATTATACCTGCCACATGAGGACTAAGGGCGGCATTGGGACCGGGAGGGCGGCGGATCGTGCTCTTATTGAGCCGAAGACCCTCTTTACGGTCACTTGAAACCTTCATATCTGAACAAATTGTCCAAAATCACGCATCGGGGACGCATGCGGCGCATCCTTCATGGCAGAAGATGCAACGCCGAGGAAGGATGCGCGCCTCCTGCGCGACGGTACCCTTGAGGGTTTGGGGAGGTTAAGGCGTGCGTGAGCTAGCAGGAAGCCGAACGACGCACCATGCGTGCGCAGAAATGCCCGTCGCAGACCTCCGGCGCCGGCACGGTCTGGAAACGACCGCGGTCATCCTCGTGCGAGCGAGCAAACGTCGTCGCAGAACAGCCGACCCCGCATGCAGCTGAAAACGCGCTGAGCGCCTGCGCCTCGTGCACGGGCACCAGACGGAATGCAGCGCCCTCTGAGCTTGCGAGAAACGCATCCACCACCGCCTGGTTCTCGGAGGCGAGCACCGAACAGGTCGCATAGACGAGCTCGCCGCCCTCGGCGACACGTGACGCGGCAGCGCGCAGCAGCGCGAGCTGAAGACGCGGCAGCGCCCCCTCATACACGACATCCGCCGCATCAAGGCGCCAGGGGATCTCCGGATGGCGCCGCATGGTACCGGTGCCCGAGCACGGCGCATCGACGAAGACGCGATCGAACAGAACGCGCTCCCCTGCCGCAGCATCGATGTCGGCAAGCACCGCATCCACCTCGCAGCCGTCTCCGGCAACACAGCGCACCTCGCCGTCGAGCCCGGCGGCGTGCAGGCGCTCCAGATTGAGTTCGCACTTGCGCGCGGAGAGGTCGAGCGCCGTATGCGTGTGCGCCCAGCCCAGACGGCCCGCTTGCGCGCACATGATGAACGTCTTGGTTCCCCGGCCGGCGCCGATCTCAAGGCAAGAGCCGGGCGCGGTAGCGGCGGTGGCGATGAGCTGTGCGGCTGCGTCCGAAGCAACGGCATCGGCGCGATTCAGCGCACCTGAGCGGATAAAGCTGGAAATGTCAGCGGGCCGCATCAGACCTGGCAGCGTCGGCGCGGCAGCATCGGCGCCCGGCTCATCCGTGGGGTACTGACCCGCAGGCACATCCTCACCCTCATGCGAGAGGCGGGGATTGAGGTGAACGTATACGGGAGCGGGCTCCAGCTGCGCATCGAAGAGCGTCTGCGCGCGCTGTTCGCCGAGCGACGATATGATTGCCTCCGCCAGCCACGCAGGAAGGCCGGCGCGTCGTGCCAGAGCCGTGTGATCGCGCGGGACGCCTGCCGCAATGTCCTCGGCGGCCAAAAACGAATCGCAGGCATCGGCGACGCGACGCAGCACCGCATTGGCCATGCCGGCGGCGCTTTTCGCCTCTCCTCGCACGAGCTCAACGCCCTGACTCACGGCGACACGGGCGGGGGTCTTCAGATAGAGCAGCTCGAACGCCGAGATACGCAGCGCGAGCCGCACCGGCAGCTTGACCGCACGAGGCTTCGCGATATAGCGATCGAGCAGTTCGTCGAGGGTGCCCGCCGCTGCGGTGGCGCCGAGGGCCAACCGCAGGGCCAGCGCCGCATCGCGCGGGTCTTCGGGCTTGTGCGGCGTGGACTCGGCGACCTCGCGTACGAAGCGACCCTCTCGCTCAGAGCGAAGCAGACAGGCAAGCGCATGGGCCCGTGCAGGCGAAAGCCGGCTCACGCCAACAGCTCCCAGCACAGTTCGGCGCCGTGGATGCCAGCCGCCCACGCCCGCGCCTCCATGGCGCGCTTGCCGTCGGGCTTGATCTCGAGAACCTCGAGGGCGCCGTCGGCACAGCCCAGATAGACGCGTTTGTCCTGCACGGACAGCTTTCCCGCAGCCGGCAGCGCACCCGACGCGTCGCTGGGCACGGCAATCGCGGCGCGCAGAATGCGCACGGGCTTGCCGGCGGCAAGGCAGCGCGCCGGCGCGGCATCACTCGAGGCGAGCACGCGACGGACGTTCGCCTCCGCCGTATCGGACGGATCGAGGCGCATCTCGGCCTTCTCGATCTTCGCGGCATGCGTGACCAAGCTCTCATCCTGCTCGGTCCACACGCAGGTGCCGTCGGCAAGGGTCGGCAGGACCTTGACGAGCAGATCGGCACCGAGCTCGGCAAGCTCGTCGGTGAGTTCGTCGGCCGTTTTGCCCGCAACCGAGCAGCTCGCCTGCGCGCAGTACGCACCCGTGTCCACACCGTGGCCGATACGCATGATGGAAACACCGGTGGACTCGTCGCCGGCAAGGATGGAGCGCTGGATGGGTGCCGCCCCGCGCCAGCGCGGCAGCAGGGAGGCGTGCACGTTCACACAGCCCAAAGGCGCCATGGTGAGAACCTCGTCGGGCAGGATGCAGCCGTAGGCGGCGACGCAGAAGACGTCGGCATCCGCCGCACACAGGGCATCGAGCACGTCGGGCGTGATGCGCTTTGCCTCCAAAACCGGCAGACCGAGCTCGAGCGCGCGGCTTTTGACCGGCGAGGGCTCGAGCTTCTTGCCGCGGCTCCGGACGGCATCGGGCCGGGTGAGCACGAGTGCGACCTCGTGGTCGGCCGCAAGCTTGACAAGCGAGGGGACCGCAAACGAAGGGGTTCCCATAAACACGACGCGCACGGCGCCTCCTTCCCGCGGGACGCTCTGGCCGGCACACCATGCCGGGTCGGGACGCCGCGCCTTCCTGTCGAGGGTCTACTCCGTGTCGCCCGGCTTAGCGCCGCGAGCACGGGCCTGCTGGTACTCGCGCATCGCATGCATGCGGTCCGCGGGCGCCAGGCGCTCGAACATTGTGATGCCGTGCAGGTGATCGATCTCGTGCTGCAGGCACACGCACATCAGGTCGCCGGAGGCCTCGTAGCGGATGAGGTCGGCGTTGAGGTCGTACGCCTCGACGACGACATGGTCGGGACGCTCGATCTCGACGTTGATGCCCGGGATGGACAGGCATCCCTCGTTGTACGGGACGAGCGTGTCGGAGGACTCGACGATCCTGGGATTGATCAGCACGTAGGGGTCGTAGTCCTTCTCGCTCGTGTAGTCGGTATCGATCACCACGAGCTGAATGAGCTCGCCGATCTGCGGGGCCGCAAGACCGCAGCCGCCGTTCTCGATCATCTGCCGCTTCATCTGCTCGGCGAGACGGACGATATTCGCATCGATCTCCTCGATCTCCGCGCACTCCTGACGCAGGCGCGGATCGGGAGACAGCACGATGCCGTTGACTTCCATGGTGGTCCTTTCGAAAGATCTCGTTGCTCAATCCAGTTTATTGTATCCGCGAACGAATCCCTTCATGCACGACAAAGCCCACGAGGACCGACACAAAGGGCACGTGGCACAGGGGCTTGGCTCAAAGGGCGGTCCCCTCCTTGTCGGGCATTGCGCCCGAGACCCCTTTCGCTGGCTACATCAGGTCATAGGCGTCGACATCGACGCTGACGCTGATGCCGCGCCGCGCGCCGGCCGTATCGAGCGCGCTCGCGATGACGGACGACACGTCGAAGCCGATCGGCGACTTGACGATGAAGTGATGCCGGTAGCTGTCTTTTGCCCGCTCGATCACGCAGCTCGTCGGCCCCATGATAAACGGGCGAGCATCGTCGGGAAGGCCGGCTGCAGCCCGTTCCAGCCCGTCGGAGACCAGGCGCGCGAGCTCGCCGATATAGCGTTGGACCTCGCGCTCGTATGTTCCCCGCACCAGCACGTTCGTCAGCCGGACATAGGGCGGATAGAGCGCCTCGCGCCGCTGCTTCGCGTCATGGTCGGTAAACACCGCACGATCATGGGTCGCCACCGCGCGAATCACGGGGTCGTCGGGCAGATAGGTCTGGATGATGACGCGTCCGGGATGCTCGCCGCGCCCCGCGCGACCCGAGACCTGCTCGAGCAG
>CASEEY010000011.1 GCA_949287055.1 uncultured Collinsella sp. | reverse complement strand
CCAGTGCCTGCGAGCTGCTCTACCGCAGTGGCACGGGCATGACGCCGCGCCCGCTGCGGCGCATTGCCTCGGGCGGTGAGCTGTCCCGCGTCATGCTTGCGTCCAAGGTGGTGCTCGGCCAGGCCGACGGTGTCGACACCCTTGTGTTCGATGAGGTCGATGCTGGCGTCGGCGGCTCTACCGCCCGTTCGCTCGGTCTTGTTTTGGCGGATCTTGCCAGCACGCATCAGGTTATCGTCGTGACGCACCTCGCGCAGGTCGCGGTTATGGGCGACACGCACTACGTCGTCTCGAAATCCGACGACGATCTCCCCGAGACGTCGCTTCTGCGCGTGAGCGGGCAGGCCCGCGTCGCGGAGATCGCACGCATGCTCTCCGGCGACACGAGTGAGACCTCGCTTGCGCATGCCCGTCAGATGCTGCGCGAAGCGGGCCACCTGGACCGCTAGGCGTTCCGCTCGATTGACTCCCCGAGGCCTACTTCGCGTCCTTCAGGTGCTTTGCCAGCACATCGAGGGCATGGGCGTAGCCATCCAGCCCTTCTCCGGTGATCGTCGCCAGGCACGCCATGCGCGCATAGGAAACCTGGCGAAATTCCTCGCGCTGCTCGACGGCGGAGATATGGACCTCGATAGCGGGCAGCCCCACCGCTTTCAGGGCGTCCAGAATCGCCACGCTCGTATGGGTGTACGCCGCCGGATTGATGACGATGCCGTCGAAGGTGCCCCATGCGTTTTGGATGGCGTCCACGATGTCGCCTTCATGGTTGGACTGGAAGACCACAACCTCGTCGAATCCCACGCGGGCGCCCGCTTCGTGGCAGATCTCGACCAGATCGTCATAGGTCCGGCGCCCGTAGATATCCGGTTCTCGCTGCCCGAGCATGTTGAGGTTGGGCCCGTTGATAACCAGTGCCTTCATGCGGTTCCTTTCAAGCGTGGTCCTACGCGCCGGCGTTCGGCATATCGAGCATGGAGGGCAGTGCTTCACGTACCGCGAGCGCCGTCGCCCTCGCATGCTCCCGCGAATCGATGATGTCGTCTGCCCAGGCGCGGTAGCGGGGCATGCGCTCGGCTGCGAGGCGCTCGATGCCGTCGCGCGCGGTTATGGGGCGGTTCTTGCGGGAGAGCTCTTCAAGCGGCCGGCTGAGCATGACGATGCGGCTGTTCTGATGAAGCAGATCGTAGTTCTCCGGCCGCGTCACCACGCCGCCGCCGCAGGAGACGACAAGGCGCGAGCGGCCCGCAACGTCGCGCAGGCACGCGGTCTCGCGCTCGCGGAAGGCCTCCTCGCCCTGCTGCTCGATGAACGTCGCGCACGCGCAGCCAAGACGACGCTCGAGCTCATGATCGATATCGACGTGTTCGCGTCCCAGCAGGGAGGCGAGCTGCTGGCCGACGCACGTCTTCCCACAGCCGGGCATGCCGATGAGCGCGATGTTCAGCTCGGTTGCGAGCAGGGCATCGTATACCTCGTGAATGCGTTCGGCCGAAAGGACCTGTCCCGTATAGCGCTCGACCGCTTGAGCGGCCTGTGCGACCAGCATCAGCAGGCCTCCTGCCGTCGGGATACCGCGCCGCTCCGCATCCATCATGATTTGCGTGCGTGCGGGGTTGTAGACGATATCGACCACGGCCTTGAGGTTCTCGAACCCATCGAGCGAACATGGCGTCGCCGGGCAGGCGGGAAACATGCCGACCGGCGTGCAGTTTACGATGGCATCGGCGTGCGCATAGCGCGCAAGGTCCGCGTAGGTGACCTCTCCGCTCCGATTGACCGAGACCGCCTGCGCTCCAAGGTCGGCAAGCACCTTCAATGCGGTCGAACCGGCGCCGCCGTCACCGCCGAAAACGAGCACGAGCGCGTCGGCGTAATCGACGCCGGTCGATTCGAGCAGGAACCTGAAGCCGAAATAGTCGGTGTTGTCGCCACGAAGCCGTCCGTCGGCCAGCCTGGTCACCGTATTGACGTTGCCCATACGGCGGGCGACATCAGAAAGCTCGTCCAGATAGGGGAGAACGGCTTTCTTGTAGGGAATCGTGACGTTTACGCCCTCCCATTCGTCCCCGTGCAGAAATGCTTCGAGCTGGTCGGGCTCCCGTTCGAATTTCACGTAGTTCAAGCCCGCAAGCTCGCGGTAGATAACCGGCGTGTAGCTGTGGCCGAGTTTCTCGCCCAGCACGCCGTAGGGCCGCGTCTGCTCCATTTAGAGCACCTCCGTATAGGATCCGAAATACCTCAGATGCTCGCATACGTCATCGAGGGTGTCGAGCAGATCGATGAGCTGCTCGCCGGCAGTGCACTCGACATCGAAATAGAACGTGAACTCGAAATCGCGTCCCACGATCGGCCTGCTCTCGAGCTTCACGAGGTTGACGTCAAGGGCAAAGAGCCGCTCGAGCACCCGAAAGAGGGCGCCGGGCTCGTGCGGAAGCGTGAGCATGAGCGAGGTACGCGTCGCGCCCGGGTAGATCTCGAGCCGCGGGGCTATGACGACGAACCGCGTGTAGTTGCTATCGGTGTCCTGGACGTCCGACGCAAGGATATCGAGACCGTAGAGTTTCGCGCAGTCGCGCGAGGAGAGCGCGCCGACATCGCGTCGGTCGGACGTCGCCACGAACTCCGCGGCCATCGCGGTGTTGTCGAAGACGTTGACGTGCGCGCCGAGGTCTGCCAAAAACCTCGAGCATTGGGCGACGGCCTGCTCGTGCGAGTACACCTCCCGGATATCTTCAAGGGTCGATCCGGGCTTGGCCAGCAGCTGATGGTCGATCTTCTGTCGCAGCGATTTGACGATGGAGCACGAGTAGGCAGCGAGCAGGTCGTATACCGCGTTGACCGATCCTGCCGTCGAGTTCTCGATGGGGACGACGCCGTAGTCGCATACGCCATCGCGTACGGCTCGAAAGACATCCTCAAAGGTATCGCAGTAGCTGATCGTAGGGAGCCTGAAGAGCCGACACGCTGCGATTTGGCTGTATGCGCCCTCGACACCCTGGCAGGCGACGCGCGCGGAGCGAGGAAAGGCGGAGCGCGGAGCGTCGAGTTCCCGTTTGACCGCGCGGGCGGCGTCAGATGGGTTGCTTCCGTGCAGCACGCGGAGCTGCTCGGCTTTGTTCATGCTCATGAGCAGGGAGAACAGGCTTACCGCTTGATCGCGGAAACGCTCGGGCGCACGTGCGGCGACTGCGGCGAGCTTATCGCGCTCACGTGCGGGATCGAAGACGGCCTTTCCCGTCTCCTTTTTGGAGCGGGCGACCTCGGTCGCGATCTCCATGCGCTCAACGAAACGCTCGAGCAGTACGTCGTCGATGCGATCGATGCGTGTGCGGATATCGGTCAGGTCCATGTATTCTCCTTTATGCTCGGGCGAGAGAGCGGCGTCTCTACAGCGCGCCGTGCGGCTCGGCAGAGGTGCCGAAGGCGCGTTGGCCCTCATCTTCCACCAGGGCGTCCATGAGCGCCAGTGCGCACGCGGCCTCGGCGACCGGCACGGCGCGGGCGACGATGCACGGGTCGTGCCGTCCGCGTACGGACAGGTCGGCATCGACGCCCACATCGAGGTCGACGCTACGTTGCGGCTGAGCGATCGAGGGCGTGGGTTTTATGGCCATGCGCCAGACGACCGGCGCTCCATCCGTGATGCCGCCCAGGATGCCGCCGGCGTGGTTGGACACCGGGTGCGCGCCGTCGGGCCCCATGCGATAGGGGTCGTTGTTCTCGCTGCCCCGCAGACGGGCGGCGGCGAAGCCGGTGCCGAACTCGATGCCCTTGACCGCGGGGATGCCGAACGCGATGCGCGCGATGCGGTTTTCGATGCCGTCGAACATGGGGTCGCCGATGCCGGCGGGCATGCCGTAGGCGACGCACTCGATGACGCCGCCCACGCTGTCGAGCTTTTCGGCGGCGTCAAGGATGCACGCCTGCATGCGCTCGGCGGCATCGGAACTGATGCAGGGGAGCTTGTTGGCACCGATGAGCGTCGCCTGGGCGGGATTGTATGCCATCGAATCGAGCGGCATGTCCATGATCTGATCGGGTCCGAGCGACGCGATGTGGGCGACGATTCGAATGTCACGGCTCTCGAGAGCCTGAAGCGCGATGCCGCCCGCGGCGCATAGCGCAGCTGTGAGACGGCCGGAGAAATGGCCGCCGCCCGCAACGTCGTGGTTGTTGCGGTACTTGATGCGCGCCGGCAGGTCGGCATGGCCGGGGCGCGGGATGCGCCGGAGCTCGTCATAATCGTTTGAACGCGTGTCGCCGTTGCGGATGATGGCGGCGAGCGGCGCGCCGTTGGTGTGACCGTCGGTGAGACCGCCTAAGAACTCAGGGGTATCAGCTTCGCGGCGTGCGGTAGAGGTCCGTGCACGGCCCGGCGCGCGACGGTCCATGAACGCCTGGAGACGCTCGGTGTCAACCGGGATGCCAGCCGGTACCCCGTCGAGCGAAAAGCCGATGGCGGGGGAGTGTGACTGGCCGAAGATCGAGAGCTTCAGGGCGTTGCCGAACACCGATGCCATGGGACCCTCCTAATCCTGGGAGAACTCGACGTCGCCGCCGAGCATACGGTAGTGCTCGAAAAACGTCGGATACGACTTGGCGACCGCCTGCGCACCCCGGATGACCACGTCGCCATCGCAGCGCACCGCGGCGACGGCGGCCATCATCGCGATACGATGATCGTTGTGCGACTCGACGATTCCGCCGGAAAGACGCGGCTGACCGCAGATGATCAGGCTATCCCGGTCGATGGAGACGTTCGCACCAAGTGCGCGCAGCTCCGAGGTGGTCGTTTCGAGGCGATCGGACTCTTTGATGCGGAGCCGAGCGCAGTCGCGGATGATCGTCGTTCCCTCGCAGCATGCGGCCACAGCGGCTATTACGGGCACCAGATCGGGGATATCCTGCGCGCTCATCGAGAAAGCGTGCAGAGCGTCGGGCTGCACGATCGCCGACTCGGCGGTCCTGCGGGTGCGCGCACCGAAGCGCGAGAGCGCGGCCAGGACGTTGCGGTCCCCTTGGGCAGAGGTGAGCGATACGCCCTTGACCTCGATGGGTTCGCTGCCCAGGGCGCCGGCGCACAGCCAGAAGGCGGCGTTGGACCAATCGCCCTCGACGCGCACCTCGCCTGGCGAGCGGTAGGGGCGCCCCATGGAGCGGAAGCGCGTGAGCTCGGTGATGCCGTCGGGTGCGGTCGTTCGCTCGACGATGACGTCTACGCCGAACGTCTTGAGCGCCTGAAGCGTCAGATTGATGTAGGGCCGGCTTTCGATGCGGCCGGACACCTCGATCTCGCAGGCGCCGGGAAGCACCGGGAAGGCGAGGAGCAGACCTGAGATGAACTGAGAGCTTACCGTGCCGGGCAGTTTGAAGACGCCGGGGCGCAGACGGCCTCCGGCGGTCATCGGAAACGCGCCGGTGGCGGCGATATCGCACCCCGCAGCGATAAGCTCGTCAACCAGCGGACCGAGGGGCCGCTCGGCGAGACGCGCGGCACCGGTAAAGGACGCATTCGCACCCAAGGCGCAGGCGACGGGCAGCATGAAGCGCAGCGTGCTGCCCGACTCTCCGCAGTCGAGCGTGGCACCCTGAAACGCTTTGAGAACGCCGAGCTCGATGCTCTTCGGTACCGGATGGACCTCGTAGCCGTCGCCAGTCGCCTCGATGCGCGCGCCTAAGGCGGTCAGGCAGCGGATGGTCGCCTCGATATCGTCACACGTCGTGTTGCAGACGACGTGCGTCGACGAGCTCGAGAGCGCCGCGGCGATGATAAGACGATGCGCCATGGACTTGGACGCGATGGCGGGCACTGAACCCGCAAGTTCTCGTGGGTGAATGGTCGCGATCATGCCTCGACGCTCCCTTCGGTTTCGATACCGAGTGCGATGAGCTGCTTGAACTCCAGAAGCGGAACGTTTGCGATACGGCAGGTTCCGATGCCCTCGGGTAGCACGAGATCGATCGCGTCCCCCGAGCGCTTTTTATCATGCAGGGCGGCGGCGTACAGCTCATCGGCGGTGAAGTCGCAGCTCGTGGGAAGTCCGTGTGCGGCTGCAAGCGCGCGGATTCGGTCGCGCACGGAAGGTTCGCAAAGACCGGTGCGAACGCATGCCGTTGCCATGGCGACCATGCCGATCGCCACGCATGCGCCGTGGCCGAGGCGAAAGTCCGAGCACGCTTCGACGGCGTGGCCGATGCTGTGGCCAAAGTTGAGCAGCTTCCGTACGCCCGCTTCCCGCTCGTCGGCGCTGACGACGGCGCGTTTGATATCGATGTTGCGCGCGATGAGGTACGCGACGCGGGAAAGATCGCTGAGCAGGAGCTCTCGGGTAAGCGGCGTTTGCTCCAGTTCACCGAACAGCTCGGCATCGGCGATGACGGCGTGCTTGACGACCTCTCCACACCCGTCGATAAACTGATCGGGCTCGAGCGTGCCCAAGCACCCCACGTCTGCGATGACGACATCGGGCTGCCAGAAAGCGCCGACAAGGTTTTTGCCGCAAGCGAGATCGATCGCCGTCTTTCCCCCGACCGACGAGTCGACCATGGCCAGCAGGCTCGTGGGAACCTGAACGAAATGGCAGCCGCGCATGTAGGTCGCCGCAGCGAAGCCGGCGACATCGCCGACCACGCCGCCGCCTAGAGCGACGATGACATCGCCGCGCGTCATCTCATGACGAGCCGCGTCCTCAAGTATGGCAAGGTAGGTCTCAGCCCGCTTGTGCTCCTCACCGGCCTCGAAGACGTGTGCGCTCGTTTCGTAGCCCGCCTCCTCGAGGCTGCGACGTACGGCCGCCGCGTAGAGCGCGCCGACGTTCGTGTCGGTCACGATGAGCGCGCGCGAGCCTCCGCTCGCCTCGCGCACGATTTCGCCGCATTGCTCGAGCAGCAGCGTGCCGATGAGCACGCGATAGGGATGCTCGGTGTCGATGTCCAGGGTATACACGTGCCGTCCCTCCCGTTATTCGTTCGTATCGCCGTCGTCGAGCGAGCGCTTGATGCGATCGCCCTCGGCGAGGAGCATGCGCAGGCGGTCGCGATCGTTTGCATCGAGCGCATCGCGGTAGGCTGCCAGCGCGTCGATGAGCCACCCGATCTCACGGCTGAGGTTCTCCGCGTCGTCGCACATGAGCTCCGCCCACATGGAGGCGTTGAGGTGGGCGACGCGCGTCAGATCGCGATAGCTGCCCGCTGAAAACCCATGGTGGACCTGGGCGGTCGGGCTTTTGACGTACGCGTTGGAGACGACGTGGGCGAGCTGGCTGGTAAAGGCGATCACCTCGTCGTGCGCCTCGGGGGTCGTGACGCTGTAGCTGCCGAATCCAAGCGGCTCGAGCAGCGTGTGGGCGCGGTCGAGCAGCTCGAGACGCTCCATGTCGTCGCACGGCGGGGGCGTGAGGACCATCGGTGCTCCGCAGAACAGGTCGGCGCGCGCATGCGCGAATCCCGAGTGCTCGGTTCCGGCCATGGGATGGGCACCCAGGAAGGAAAAACCATAGTCGGATGCCAGCCGAAACGCCTCGGAGCAAATTGCGGTCTTGACGCCCGCGGTATCGACGACCAAGGGTCCGCGCTTCTCGTCCGCAGACGAGCAGGCGCCAAGCACCTTGGCATGCTCGCGCAGCCAGCCAAGGCAGGCGTCCGGGTAGGCGGCAAGTACGATGAGGTCGCATGTGGGAATCGTGTTGTCGTCCAGCGTCCCTGCAATGGTCTCAATGCGCGCGGCGCCCATCGTGTCCTGGTCGGGATCATAGGCATACACACAGGCGCCGTGGGCCCGGTAGCCCCGCGCAAAGCTCCCGCCGATGAGTCCGAGCCCGACGATGCCCACGGTCAGGGGGGCGACAGGCGCGCCCATACTACTCATCCTCCTGTGCGATCACGGAGCGAATGGCGCGAATGCGCTCCATCGTGCGGTCGAATTGATCGGGCGTGAGCGCCTGGGCGCCGTCAGACCATGCGCGCTCAGGGCAATCGTGCACCTCGATCTCAAGGCCGTCGGCACCTGCGGCGCAGGCGGCAAGTGCCATGGGCTGAACGTAGCGGGTGTAGCCGGTGGCATGGCTCGGGTCGGCGACGACGGGCAGGTGGGAGAGGTGATGGAGCACGGGAACCGCGTTGAGGTCGAACGTGTTGCGCGTGCGCGTCTCGAACGTGCGAATACCGCGCTCGCATAGAATGACGTTGGGATTGCCCTCGCTCATGATGTACTCGGCCGCCATCAGCAGCTCGTCGATCGTGCCCGACATGCCGCGTTTCAGAAGCACGGGCACGTCCGTCTTTCCCACCTCTTTGAGCAGCGGGAAGTTCTGCGCATTGCGGGCGCCGATCTGCATGACGTCGATGCCCTTGTCGCAAAAGAGGCCGACGTCGCGCGGGTCCATGATCTCGGTCACGACCGGCATATCGAGCTCTCCGGCCGCATCGAGCAGGATATCGAGTCCGCGCTCGCCCATGCCCTGGTACGCGTAGGGAGAGGTGCGCGGCTTGTAGGCGCCGCCCCGCAGCATCGTGGCGCCCGCGGCGTGCACGCGGCGCGCAATGGTGGCGAGGTTGTCGCCCTCGACCGAGCAGGGGCCGGCGATAACCTGGAAATGACCGCCGCCGATGAGCACGCCGTGACCGCAGTCGACCACGGTGTCGGCGGGATGGAACTTGCGATTGGCCTTCTTGAACGGTTCGGACACGCGCTGCACGCGCTCGACGATATCCATCGATTCGAGGAGGAACGGATCGATCACGGTGGTATCGCCAACCAGTCCGATGACGATCTCGTTTTCGCCGTGGGACACATCGGTCTTGAGGCCCTTCTGTTCGATCCAACGGACGAGCTGGTCGACAGCCTCTTCCGAAGCGGTCTTGCGAAGGATTGCGATCATGGACGTCCTCCCTGGCCGTAGGTACACGGCGATTCGATTTCCGGTAATGGTGCAGTGTATACCAAAGCGGCGTCGCGTCGATGCGCGCGTGAAACTTTAATATAGCGAAGCGCAGATATATAGCGAAGTGCCGATGCTATGGGAAGGGGCATGACCGTGTAGCGCGCAGGCGGCATAATCTTTGTGTGCCGGGTGGCGCGGAAATCGGCGCATCGCTATAATGGCTTGCGTCGTGCCCCATTAGCTCAGGGGATTAGAGCGTCTGCCTCCGGAGCAGAAGGCCGTTGGTTCGAATCCGACATGGGGCACCAGTTGTAACAACCGCAATGCTCGCGCAGCATTGCTCGCGTATCGGAGAGCCGCGCGATCCCATCGCCGGTTCTCTTTTCATATCGATGGGCATCGGCGCTGCGTGGTTCTATAAGGGGAGCCTGTGACTGGCAAACGTTCTGAAAACGAGGAGAGCTCAGTTCGTGACACCCAGGTGCTGCGCGGCCTTTCGCTTGACGAGGTGCAGCAGCGCATCGACGCCGGCAAGGTCAATGTCAACACCGACCTGAAGACCAAATCGGTGCGCGAGCTTGTGCTCGAAAACGTCTGCACGCTGTTCAATCTCATCAACATCGTCCTTGCGGCCCTGGTTATCGCAACCGGTTCGTATAAGAACCTGACCTTCCTTTTGATCGTTATCCTGAACACCGGCATCGGCATCTTTCAGGCCCTTCGCTCCAAGCGCATGGTCGACAAGCTGACGCTTCTGGTGAGCAAGCGCGCGACCGTCATCCGAGAAGGGGAGGAGTGCGAGGTCGATCTCGATCAAATCGTCCAGGATGACCTCGTTCGACTCGGGCGCGGAGATCAGATTCCCGCCGACGCCGTCGTTGTCCAGGGCGAGGCCTACGTCAACGAAAGCTTGTTGACCGGCGAGAGCGACCTGATTCGCAAGACGCCCGGCTCGCACCTCATGAGCGGCAGTTTTGTCGACTCCGGCATCGTCTGCGCACAGGTTGAGCACGTCGGTGCCGACAACTACGTCGCGCGCATCAACAACGAGGCGAAATACGTCAAGAAGGTCAACTCCGAGATCATGAATGCCCTGAACGCCATCGTGCGTTTCGCGAGCATCATCATGCTGCCGCTCGGTATCGCCCTGTTCTACGCGAGCGCTCACGAGAGCTACGAGGTGTGGGCTCAGACGTCGCCCGACTCCATGTCAACCATGATCCATTGGCTCATGTCCGACACCGCTGCCTGGAGCGATATCGCCGCTGCCATCTTGACGACCGTCGGTGCGCTGCTCGGCATGATCCCGCAGGGCCTGGTGCTGCTGACCTCCTCGGTGCTCGCCATCGCGACCTTTCGGCTTGCGCGCCGCAAGGTGCTCGCCCAGCAGCTCTACTGCATCGAGACGCTCGCGCGCGTGGACGTCCTCTGCCTCGATAAGACCGGCACCATCACGTCCGGCCGCATGGAGGTCGAAGGCGTCTACGTGCTCGACGGCGACGGCGATGTGGTCTTAGCCGATCAGGCGGACCGCGAGGCTGCTGCGTTCGTGGACGGTGCGCTGGCGGGCATTGCGCGCGCCACGGAAGCGGACGCAAACGAGACCTGCCGCGCCGTGCTTTCGTACTACGCGCTTCGCGAGACCTGCGAGGAGCGTGCCGTCACGGTCATACCGTTCTCGTCTACGAAGAAATGGAGCGGAGCGACCTTCGCGCAGGGATCGTTCATCATGGGCGCCGCCCAGTTCTGCCTGTCGGAAGACGTGTTCGCCCGTGTTGAGTCCATCGTTAACGGGTTTGCCGAGACATGCCGCGTGCTGGTGATCGCCCGCGTCGACGGCTTCACGGATACGGGCGACATGGTGGGAGATGCCACCCCCATCGGATTTGTGACCATCCGTGACGAGATCCGGTCCTCGGCGGCGGAGACCATCCGCTACTTCAAGCAGCAGGACGTGACGCTGAACGTCATCTCCGGCGACGATCCGCGCACGGTCTCCTCGATCGCCCGCAGCGTCGGCATCCCGCACGCCGACGCCTATGTCGATGCGACGACGCTCGATACGCCCGCCAAGATCGAGGCGGCCGTCGACCGCTATCACGTGTTCGGCCGCGTGACGCCCCAGCAGAAGCGCGAGCTCGTGGTCGCGCTCAAGGGGCGAGGCCACACGGTTGCCATGACGGGTGACGGCGTGAACGACGTGCTTGCGCTCAAGGAGGCCGACTGCTCGGTCGCGATGGCGGCCGGCTCCGATGCCGCCCGCAACGTCGCCGAGATCGTCCTTGTCGATAACGATTTCGCCTCGATGCCCGAGGTCGTGGCCGAAGGAAGGCGCTCCATCAACAACCTGCAGCGCTCGGCTGCGCTGTTTTTGACGAAAACCCTGTTCTCCATGGGTCTCGCTGCGATCTGCGTCTTTTTCCCGCCCTATCCGTTCCAACCCATCACGATGACGCTCATCAACTTCTTCTGCATCGGTTTCC
This sequence comes from uncultured Collinsella sp., assembly GCA_949287055.1. Lineage (GTDB taxonomy): Bacteria > Actinomycetota > Coriobacteriia > Coriobacteriales > Coriobacteriaceae > Collinsella. The sequence goes on along the minus strand of CASEEY010000011.1, from coordinate 11,748 downwards.
CGAGCTTCGTGCTTGCGCTCGAACCCAACCGTTCCCGCATCTCCGGACGCTTCCTGACGAACGTCTTGCGGCGCGCCTGCCCGGCGTCGGCGGCGGTCGTCATCGCGTGCGGGCTGTGCATGCTGATGGCCAGCGCGCTCGGTTTGGACGAGCTCTCGCTGTCGACGATGTGCCTCATCTGCACCGCGTCGATCGGATGCTGCCTGATATGGCGCATCTCCTGGCCCTTTACCCGTCTGCGTCTCGCCGTCTTCGTATTCGTCGTCGTGGGCCTGTGCGGCGGCGTGCTGTTCTTCTCCGACCTGTTCTCCATCGCGCCGCTGTCGCTGCGCCTTGCCGTCGCGACGCTTGTCGTTGCGTTCTTCGGCTGCGCGAGCTTTTTCGGCCTGTGCCATCCTTTGGAAAAGCTCGGTGTCCGCACCAACCGTTCGGCGACGGGCTTCGGTCGCGGTGTCAAGATGTCGCTTGGACGCGGGTCGAGGCGCGTCACGTCGACGGGTTCCTCAGCGCGTCGCACCCTGCGGGCGCTCGCGTCTTCGGTATCGGGCAAGCGGCAGCTCGAGCGCGCCCGCTCATCGGCCGCGAAAGCCGTGGCGCAGGAGGGCGAGCGCTCGCGCGCTGAGCGCCGCAGGCGCATCGTGAAGTCCTCGTCGGGTATCAAGGTCTCGATGGGTGGGCGCAAGCGCTCGTCCAAATAGCGCCTGCGCGCCCGTGAGCGCGCCGCGCGCGGGCGTGGTATTCTTGCTTGGATAAACCTACGGCTGCCCTTCCGAATCCGTCCTGCGAAGCGAGGAACCTGTGATCTGCCCGCATTGCCTTAAGACCATCGACGATACCGAGACCTTTTGCCCGCATTGCCATGGATATGTGGGCTCTGCTTCCAGCAGCGAGTTCGTCTTTTGCGACGGCTGCGGCGCCCGCCTGTCCGCGCACGACCGCACCTGTCCCAAGTGCGGACGGCCCGCACCCGGCATCCTTTCGGTCGAATCGGCTTCCTCTGACCTTGCCGCTGGCAGAACCGCGAGCTTCCCGCGCCTCACGAAAAGCGCCATTCAAACCGAGGCGCCCCAGGTCGAGCCGGCATCCGCTGCCAGAACGCTTGATGACTCGGTCGATCCGTCCGCTACCAACGTCCTCAATCTTGAGGATATCCAGCGCGCCGCCGGCGTGGCGCCGCAGCCTGTCGGCGAGGACCCCTATCATCCCGCACGTCGTTCGCATGCCCGCCTGATCGGCGCCCTCATCGTGATCGCCGTGCTCGCAGGCGCCGCGGCATTCGTCGTGTATGATCCGCTCGGTGTCATGCCCGGATTCTACGATTCGTTCAAGTCGGCCGCGCGCGAGGCGTTTCCTTCCCGCCAGCTCGCAGAGTCCGGCAGCGCGACCGTAGCTGCCCCTGCGGGCGAGTCCGAGACGCCTGCGGATGACGACGACGAGCGCGTCTTGACCGACGATGAGGTCTACCTGCGCGTCACCGAGGCCTACGATCAGCTTGCCGTCTACGATTCGGATGAGGCGATCGGCGAGGTTATCGATTCGTTCAACAGCTACTACCTCGAGCCCGACCTCGCCGAGCGCACGCAGCGCTCTCAGACCGCCTACGAGCTTCGCGATGCCGTGCAGCAGACCATCGATGACCTCGATGCCATCGTCTGTGAACCCGACTGCGCGTATCTTGAGGATCTCGAGCATGTGCGCCAGCTCGCCGAATGGTTCATGGGCAGGGTCGATCAGATCTGCGCCTCGTGGGACGTTTCGCTCGCGATCCCGGAAGGGGAGTCTACGCTGGCTGCCCAGGATGACATTCTGCAGCCCATGCGCGAGGCGGGCTCCTCGGACCTCGAGAACTTCGACGCGCATTTCTATGAGTGGGATCCCCGTTCGCGATAGTCGCGAGCACGACCCAGTCGCTCACCCATATGCCAAACGTGTGAACCCCCGCTGTTCTTGATAGAATATCGAGGAATGTTCAATTTCTCTGCGCAAAGGGGTCCAAGATGTTTGGGAAGAGGCTCTACACGCCCGAATACGCCCCCGTGGGCGACGAGATCGCGGTGATCGAGACGTCCAAGGGCACCATCCGCGTCCAGCTCGACGCGACAGGCGCTCCCATCCACGTCGCCAATTTCTGCGAGCTTGCCATCCATGGGTTCTACGATGGGTTGAAGTTCCATCGTTATGTTCCCGGATTCGTCATCCAGGGCGGTGACCCCAACACGCGCTGCATGTCCGGCGAGGACGTCGCCCGTGGCGTCGCAGGCCCGGAGGGCCGACCCGGTACCGGCGGTCCCGGTTACGCCATCAAGGGCGAGTTCGCCACCAATCCCAACAACAGCCATGAGGACGGCGCGCTCGCCATGGCGCGCTCCATGGATCCCGATTCCGCCGGCTCGCAGTTCTACTTCTGCCTCGGTCCCCAGCATGGGTTGGACTCTGGCTATACGGTGTTCGGCCAAACCCTCGAGGGTCTCGACGTCATCTCCGAGCTTCGCGCCGGCGATACGATCGAGCACGTAGAGATCGTCCATAAGGAGCAATAGTGAACGCACAGTATTTCGATCGCGCCCGCGCGGCCTACCGTTCCGGCGACTATTCGGCCGCCGCTCAGATGTTTCTCGCTGCCAAGGAGCCCGGTGAGCTCGCCGGCGAGGTCGACCACCTCCGCGGCAACTCGCTGATGAAGCTCGGCCTGTTCGCTGACGCCGCCCAGGCGTATGCCGACGCCCTGGCCGACACCTCCTATGGCAAGGCGGGCGCGCTGCTCACCAATCAGGGCAAGGCCCTGACCGCAAGCGGCGACCTCGAGGGCGCGGTCAACTCCTTCACCGCCGCGACGCAGGACTCCTCCTACGCCACGCCGTATAAGGCCTATATCGGTCTCGCGAACGCCCAGCTGAAGCTCGGCAACGTTTCCGAGGCCGGCGTCGCCTATCGCTCCGCCGCCATCGACGGCACGAACCCCGCGCCCGCGTCGGCGCTTGCCAGCCTGGGCGAGTGCTTCGTCAAGCTCGGCCGTCCTGCCGATGCGGTCGAGTCCTATCTCACCGCGCTCGACTATGTCGGTCCGCACGACGACCCGCGCGCCATCGAGGCGTCGCTTGGCGTCGCCTATCAGAGCGCCGGTCGCTCCGCTGACGCGGTGGACGCCTTCACGCGTGCTACCTCTGACGGCATCTATCAGCTCGACGCCGATCAGGAGCAGGCGTTTGCCGCCGCGCGCGACGCCATCGCCGCCTCCAACGCCATGGTCGCCGCGACCGGTTCCGTCCCCGCCACCGTCGCCGATCCGCTCGACCCCATGGGCCAGACCGGCAACTTCATGCCCGATCCCTCCGACACCGGCTTTTTCACCATCACCGAGTCCGAGATGATCCAGGAGGACCGTCGGCGCTCCAAGGTCCGTCGCAAGCATCGTCATACCGGTCTCAAGGTCTTCCTTGTCATCTTCCTGTTGCTGCTGATTGCCGCCGGCGCGCTCGGCTTCCTCTATACGAGGGGCTTCGGCTTCCCGTCACAGCAGGATGCGATGAACGGCCTGTTCTCCGCCGTCGCCGAGGGAGGGGATGCCGATCAGTACCTGTCCCCGCGCCTCTCCGATGCCGACAAGAACACCATCGTGAGCACGGTCGAGGGGCTTGGTGACGCCTCGCCCGAGGTCTCCGGTCTCGATGCGAGCATGACCGAGTGCGATGCGACGGTGACTGTCGAGCTTTCCCAGGGCGGTACGCTCACCTATGACGTGCATTTCGTCCGCAGCTCCAACTATATCGGCTGGGCCGTCGAGTCCTTCACGCCCGATTTCGGCGATCTCGACTCCGAGCCGCTTGACGGCAGCGATGCCCAGACCGACGCGGGCACCACGGACGATCAATCCGCGGCGCTCGCTGACGGCGAGCAGGACGCGAACGCTGCTGACGACACATCTGACGAGGGCGAGGCCGAGCCTGCCGCCTAAGCGCGATGTATTCTTTGCCGAATCGCACCATATCGTGCGATTCGGCCTATTCGTGCAGTACACTGCTACGGATTGACCACCTCGACCGTATCGGTACAAGACCTTTGGAGCGGTTTTGTTTTCTTTGATGGACATGTTCTTCGGGCAGTACGGAGGCGATCTTGCTATCGACCTCGGCACTGCCAACACGCTCGTTTCCGTCCGCGGCAAGGGCATCGTCATCCGTGAGCCCTCCGTCGTCGCGATCGACAAAAACGACGAGCGCATCCTCGCCGTGGGTATCGACGCCAAGCGCATGCTCGGCCGCACGCCGGGCAACATCGTCGCCGTCCGCCCGCTCAAAGACGGCGTCATCGCCGACTTCGACGTCACCGAGGCCATGCTTCGGTACTTCATCGACAAGGCTTCCGACAAGCGCTATCCGTGGACCCCGCGCCCGCGCGTCGTCGTCTGCGTCCCTTCCGGCGTCACGAGCGTCGAGAAGCGCGCGGTCTTTGAGGCCACCATCTCCGCCGGCGCCCGTCAGGCCTACCTGATCGAGGAGCCCATGGCCGCCGCCATCGGCGCCGACCTGCCCGTCGAGGAGCCCACCGGCTCCATGGTCGTCGACATCGGCGGCGGCACGACGGAGGTCGCCGTCATCGCGATGGGCGGCATCGTCGTCTCGCAGTCGATTCGCATCGCGGGCGATGAGTTCGACCAGGCGATTCTGTCGCATGTGCGCGATGCCTACAACCTCGCCATCGGCGAGCGCACCGCCGAGGACATCAAGATCAAGGTCGGCTCCGCCGTCCCGCTCAAAGATGAGCTCGACGTCGAGGTCAACGGCCGCGACGTTATCTCCGGCCTGCCCAAGACCGTCCGTATCGAGAGCGAGGAGATTCGCCGCGCCCTTAACAAGCCGCTCGACGAGATGACGAAGGCGGTCAAGGAGGCGCTCGACGCGACGCCGCCCGATCTTGCCTCCGACCTGATGTACTACGGCATTCTTCTGACCGGCGGCGGAGCGCTGCTTCGCGGTCTCGACGTGCGCCTGCGCGACGAGACCGGCGTCGCCGTCAACGTGAGCCCGACCGCTCTCGACAACGTCGTCAACGGATGCGCCCGCGTCCTCGAGGCCAACGCATTCGACGGCGGCTTCGTGCAGAGCAACGCGTAGGCGGAAGGGTTTCATCTGGTGCCACGCAAGCAAAAGCGAAGCTTCGCTTCAGCACATCTGAATACGAAACGGCAATCAACGGGAATGCGCCCGTTGATTGTTTTGTGCATCGTCTCGATCCTGCTGCTCACGTTCTATATCCGTGAGGGCCAGTCCGGACCGATTCATGCCGTCCGCTCAGGCGTGACCACCATCACAAGCCCGCTGAGGCTCGCCGGCTCCGTCGTCGCGACGCCGTTCAACGCCATCGGCAACGTGTTTTCCAACCTTACCGCCCCCCAGGAGACCCTCTCCGAGCTCAAAGAGGAGAACGCTCGCCTCACCGCGCAGGTCGCGGAGCTTTCCGAGGCGAAAAACACCGCTGACCGACTCCAGGAGCTTGTCGGATTGCAATCCTCCTATAACTTCGAGTCGACCGCCGCGCGTATCATCGGCGGTTCGAGCGATGCGTGGACGCAGTGCGTCACGATCGACAAGGGCACGCTCGATGGCCTTGAGCTCGGTATGCCCGTATGCAATGCCTACGGCGTTATCGGCCAGATCATCGACATCGCTCCGAATGTCTCAACGGTGCTGCTCATCAACGACGAGACCTCCGGTGTTTCGGCGATGGACCAGCGTTCCCGAGCCCAAGGCATGGTCCGCGGTCAGCCCGATGGTACGCTGCGGTTCGAATACGTCTCCACCGACGACGATGTTCGCGTTGGCGACATCGTGATCACGTCCGGTCTGGGAGGCGTGTTCCCCAAGGGGCTCCCCATCGGTACGGTGACGTCGGTCGAGCGCAGCGACAACGATATCTACTACACGATCGTCGTGCGCACGCAGGCCTCTACCGAGAACAACGAGGAGGTCCTCGTCATCACGTCGCTCACCACCGAGGAGCTGGCGACCGACGAGGACGTTGTGGCCGCCAACGAGGCCGATGCCCCGCAGGTTACCGAAGCCGGTGAGGATTCGACGGATACCGAGGGATCCGACGAGACGCCAGCGGACGATGGGGAACAATCCGATGAGTCCGAAGCGGACTCCGATACCGAGTAAGAGGGGAGGGAACATGCAGATTCGCGATGCCGGCCGTTCGACGCGTTCGATTGCGGTCATGTGCGCCATTGCGGCCGTCTGCCAGGTCGCGCTTTCGCCCCAGATCAGCATCTTGGGTGGTACGATCAATTTCATGCTCGTGCTGAGCTGTGTTCTTTCCCTGTCGAGCGATGCGCCAAGCGCCGTGTATATCGGCTTTTTCTGCGGTCTGTTCTTCGATCTGACCTCAGCGGCTCCTATCGGTCTCATGTCGCTGCTTCTGACCGTTTCCAGCTTCCTGCTTGCCGGATCCTCACGCGGCGCACTCGGCGGCCTGACGCCTGATTCGCTGCGCCTGGTTGTGGCAGCCCTCTTCGTCGTCAATCTCGTCTATGGGCTGTGCCTGTTCTTCATGGGTGTGCAGAGCGACCTGCTCTGGGCGCTTCTGGGCCATGGCATCTCCTCGACCGTGCTCGACGCCATCGTGGCTGCCCTGTTCCTCGTGTTCAATCCGTCATCTGCCCCCTCCCGTTCGTTCAGTGCCCGGGGACGCGGATCGCGCTACAAGATGATCAGGTAGGAGGGTGACGTGGACGCTCAGCTCGTAGTCGTTATCGCCGGCGTCATCCTCGTTTTCGTCATCATCGCATCGCTCGTCGTGCTGAGGACCAACGGGGGTCGCTTTACCTTCGACACGCAAAACGGCACGCGCCCCCGCGCCACCGAGGGCGAGGGGAGCACGCCGGGCGTGACCTTCAAGGGCCGCTTCACGATGCTTGCCATCGGCGCGGGCTCCATTTTCGCCGCCATCGTTGCGCGCCTGTGGAGCATGCAGATGGTCTCCTCAGACTACTATGAGGACTTGGCGGTGCAAAACCAGACGCGTACCGTCACCACGCCCGCCCCACGTGGGCGCATCCTCGACCGCAACGGTCGCCCGCTGGTGACCAACCGCGCCAGCCTGACGGTCGCCGCCTATCGCGACATGGCCGACAACAGCATTGTGGTCCGTCATCTCTCAAACGTGCTCGGCATGCCCTATGTCGCCGTGCGGCGCAACATTCAGGACTACAACCAGGGCGCTCAGAGCCTGCATACGATCGCCACCGATGTCCGCCGTTCCACCGTCGCCCACATCCAAGAGCATCCGGTCGATTTCGCCGGCGTCGAGGTCGTCGAGCGCACGGAGCGCGTCTACCCGGAAGGCGATCTTGCCGCCCACGTGCTCGGCTATACCGGCACCATCACGCAGGAGCAGCTCGAGGGCCAGTCGGAAGACGGCACCGATGCCGGCGCCATCCACTACGAGTCCGGCGATATCGTCGGCCAGGCGGGCGTCGAGATCCAGTATGAGTCGCTGCTGCAGGGCATTCGCGGCGAGCAGACCGTTCAGGTTGACGCTTCCGGCAACGTCACCGACGCGACGGCCGCCATTCCGCCCGAGCCGGGCAGCGATATCAAGCTCACGCTTGATATCGACATCCAGCGTGCCTGCGAGGAGGGACTCGATCGAGCGCTCGAGGTCGCGCACCAGTTCGGCTTCACCAATGCAAAGTGCGGCGCTTGCGTGTGCCTCGACTGCACCAACGGCGAGATTCTCGGCATGGCGAGCGCGCCCACGTTCGATCCTTCCGTCTTTATCGGCGGTGTTTCCAACGATGACTGGGCAATGCTCAACAGCGAGGACGGCGGTTACCCCATGATCAACCGCTCCATCGCCGGCGAGTACATGTCTGCCTCCACCATCAAGCCGCTCTCCGCGCTCGCCGCGCTCGAATACGACATCTTCACTGATACGCAGTCGACGGTCTGCGAGGGCTGGTGGACCGGTATGGGTGAGAGCAACGGCCGCTGGTGCTACGACCACTCCGGACACGGCACCATCAACCTGCAGTACGGCCTTACCATGTCGTGCGACGTCGTGTTCTACGAGATCGGTAAGGGCTTCTACTACAGCGAAAAGAACCCCGAGGGCCTCCAGGAGGTGTTCCGCCGGTGGGGCCTTGGAGAGGCAACCGGCGTCGACCTGCCCGGTGAGGGCATCGGCCGCGTCCCGGATGCCACATGGAAAAACGAGTACTTCTCCAGCTGGGACGATGCCGATCGAACCTGGAATCCCGGCGATATGTGCAACATCGTCATCGGCCAGGGCGACATCCTCGTGACGCCGCTTCAGATGGCGTGTGTCTATGCGGGCATCGCGAACGGCGGCAAGGAGTTCACCCCGCACATCCTGCTTTCCGCCCTCAGCCGCGATGGAAGCGGCGATGCGGTGACCTACGAGCCGCGCGAGCGCCTGACCGGCGAGTTCCGCAAGGATTCCGATCTGGAACTCGTCAAGGACGGCCTCATCGGCGTCATCTACGACGAGTCGCCCAGCCAGGCCGCTCACTTTACCAACCTTGACGTGACCGTCGCGGGCAAGACGGGAACCGGCGAGAAGTCCGGTCAGGACGACTACGGCTGGTTTATCGCCTATGCGCCGGCCGACGATCCCAAATACGTCATCGCTTCCGTGATCGAGCAGGGCGGTTTCGGTTCCAACTCCGCCCTGTACGCCGTCCGCACGGTTCTCGGTTCCATTTACGATTCGCCCGACACCGCCTCGGTCACCATGGGCGAGTCCCAGTAGTTCGCTCGCGAGAGGAGGGTTCACGACATGCCTCAGGCTGCAACAGACGCATCCAGCGACGCGCTCAAGCGCGTAAACCGTCAGGTGAGCGCCACGCGCGGCTCGTTCTCGCGCAATGTGAACATTCCGCTGCTTGCCGCCGCCGTGCTCTTGATCGCCTACGGCGCCCTGGTCATCTGGTCCGCCTCGCTCACCATGCCCGAGGCCTCCTTCCCGCGCCACCTGCTCGGCATCGGTCTCGGCGCGGTGCTCGGGGTTCTGTGCTGGCGCACCGACCTGCGCGGGCTTTCGAACATCACGACGCCGCTGCTCGTGCTCGATGTCATCGTCATCTTCTCGCCCTATATCCCCGGTCTCTCCTATAACGCGATGGGTATGACGGGTTGGATTCAGATTCCCTTTATCGGTCTTACGTTCCAGCCGGTCGAGCTCGCCAAGATCATCACCGTGTTCGTGATGGCAGCGTACGGAGCGCAGTACAACGGCCATATCGAGACCGTTCGGGACTACGTGAAGATCTGCGGCATGCTCGCCATACCTTTCTGCGCGATCATCCTGGCGGGCGATCTGGGCAGCGGCCTTGTCGTCTTCTTCTCCGGTGCCATCATCATCATGATGAGCGGCCCCAAAAAGGAATGGGTTCTCTCCACCATCGCGATCATCATCGGACTTGTCGCCCTGCTCCTCGCGGCTGATTCGGTGGTGGATCGCCTGCTCGGTCACGACGTGCTGCTCAAGCAGTACCAGATCAATCGCCTGCTCGTCTTCATCGACCCCACGGCCGACACATCCGGGTCGGGATACAACCTCATGCAGTCGCTCATCGCCGTGGGATCCGGTGGGTTTTTCGGCAAGGGCATCGGTGCGGCGACGCAGGCGGGCGAGGGCTTTCTGCCCGAGGCGCACACCGACTTCGTCTTCGCCCTTTTGTGCGAGGAGTTCGGCTTCATGGGCGCGCTTGTGCTGCTTGCCCTGTTCGCCCTGCTGATCTTTTCTGCCATCCGCGTCGCGTTTCGCAGCTCCTCGCTTTATCTCAAGCTCGTCGCCGTGGGTGTTGTGGGGATTTGGATGTTCCAGCTGCTCGAAAACGTCGGCATGTGCATCGGCTTGATGCCCATCACCGGTATTCCGCTCCCGTTTATCAGTTTCGGCTCCAGCTCCATGCTCATGCAGATGGCAAACGTCGGAATCGTTCAATCAATCTGGCGGCTTCGGTCCAAGACCGCCTAGGCATATCTGAGGAGGTAGGGCATGCGTATCCCGTTTGAGAAGATGGGGGAGGCGCTGAAGATGGGCGTTTCCACCCTGCGTGACGCCGACGACCCCGTTCGCGTCGCCGTCTTGGTGGACGATAGCGCGACCCCGTTTCTGATCGACTCCGTCAAGGAGGCGCTCGTCCCGCAGACGACGTCGGCGCTCGTGCGCGTGGCCCGTCTGTCCGATACGGTCGAGATCAAGCCCGACACGGACGTCGCGATCGTCATCTCGTGCGGCTCCAGCGAGCTCGAGCGCGCTGTGCAGCGCATCGTGGTTGCCGGTGCTCCGACGGTCGTGCTCTGCGAATCGAGCGTAGAGGTCCCCTTTATCGCGCAGGATACTCCTATGCTCGGCATGATCGCCTCGAGCGATCGGACCTATCTGCTCGAGACGCTCGCGCGCTGGATTCTCGACCGCAGCGAGAAGCGGATCGCCTTTGCCGCCAACTTTCCCTTCATGCGTATCGCCGCTGCCAACCAGATCATCACGTCCTGCGCGCTCACGAACATGGCGACCGGTGCCCTGATCTTCATTCCGGGTGCCGACTATCCGGTCATGGCCGTCTCTCAGGTCGGTATGCTGCTCGACCTCGCCGCTGCCTTCGGAAAACCCATCCGCCCTGAGCGTGGATACGAAATCGGCGCGCTGCTGCTGTCCGGTCTTGCGCTGCGCGCTGTCGCTCGCGCCGCGGTCCAGAGCGCTCCGCGCCTCGCCTTTGTCACCAAGGCGTTGATTGCGGCGGGCGGAACGGTCGCCATGGGACGGGCGCTCGTGCTTGCCTATGAGCACGATATCGACTACTCCCGAGCCAACGAGCTCGTGGGCGGAGCGTTTGCCCGCGTGCGTCAAGTCGCCTCGGCGCTTACCGACCGTCTGTCGTCCCAGGCGGGGAGGGCGTAGCCGTGCGCGTTGCATACGAAAACCGTTTTGCCGATCTTGAGCCGCTGCTTCCGCGCGTCGAGAAGCCAAGCCGCTATATCGATCATGAGTGGGGCACCCTTTCGAAACCCGAGGCGCGCTATCGGGCGTGCCTGATCTATCCCGACGTCTACGAGGTGGGCCTTCCCAATCAGGGCATCGCGATTCTCTATGCGGCCCTGAACGCTCAGGACGGCATCTCCTGCGAGCGCGGTTATGTGCCGTGGGTCGATATGGCCGACCTCATGCGCGAGGCGGGCATCCCGCTGCTGTCGCTTGAGGGCGCCGCGCCCGTTGCCTCCTTCGATGTCGTGGGCATTCACATTCCGCACGAGATGGCTGCCACCAATGTCCTCGAGACCCTCGATCTTGCCGGCATCCCGCTGCTGTCCTCAGAGCGCAGCGAGGACGATCCTCTCGTCATCGCCGGTGGCCCTTCGGTCTATAACCCCGAACCGCTCGCCCCCTTCATCGATGCGTTCCTTATCGGAGAAGGGGAGGAGCACATCGTTGAGTTCTGCCGCGAACACGAGCGCCTGCGCGATGCCGGCGCTTCACGCGAAGAGGTCTTGCGTCATCTTTCTGAGATTCCCGGTACCTATGTGCCAAGTCTCTACGAAGTGCGCTTCGACGATCCCTGCACCGAGCACGGATATGCGCGTCCGCTTCCCGGCTCGCATGCGCCTGAAACGATCTACAAGCGCGTCGTTGCCGACTTCGGCGCCACAGATCCCGTCGCCCAGTCGATCGTACCGTTCGCACAGCTCGTACACGATCGTCTGTCCATCGAGGTGCTGCGCGGCT